>JACQAL010000030.1 GCA_016195025.1 Bacteroidota bacterium
AATGCACCATCAAGGTTTGCCAGAATTTCTACTGATAAATAAATTATTCCTATGATTTTTAAAATATTTTTCATTACTTTTGAGTTTAGTTTCATCAAAAGTATGGTTTTTGCCTAAATACCAATTAATTGTTATATCCGAAACTATTCACCATGTCAAAAATTCCCACCATCATCATCAAAAAAATTGAAGCCGTTATGAAATGGCCCGTAAAACTGCTGGCAAAAATTCAGTACGGGCGAGACATTTTTAACGACATGAACGGCAAGCCGCGGTTTGCCGCTTCGCAAGGCAAACTCAACAAACTGAACACCGACCAAACCGCTCTTGAAAACATTCAGAACGGGCTGAAGATGAAACCACCCACTCACACCACCGATGAACGAAATGCAGCCCTTGTGCTCACCAAAGCCGATTGCGAATCACTCCGCAACGATGTGCAGGACTTAGCCGATGCCGACCCAAAAAATGCCGAAACCATTATAAACGATTCGGGATTTAAAATAGGAATAAAAACCATTAAGCAAAAACAACAGGATGGCGCCAAAGACGATAAAGCAACAGGCGATGTAATTCTTTTAGCCGCAGGAGCAGGCGGGCATGAATGGCAGATTTCGCAAAACAAACGCGACATCACCACCCTGCCAAGCACCAGCGGAGCAAAAACCCGCGTGCACGATTTACCGCAAGGAAGTATATGGTTTCAGCGCAACCGCAAAATTCTGAAAAGAGGAAAAACAGGCGAATGGAGCGACTGGAAAAAATTTGTGGTAAAAGGAGGAACTCCTTCTGATGAAAGCAGCGCACCGCCTGCACCCATTCCCCCCGCAGCGTAATGGAATGATGGAATAATGGAATAGTGGAAAAATGGAAGAATGGGGAACAGCCCATCCTTTCAGCATTCCAACATTCCACTGTATTTCATCCTTCCAACCTTCCAATCTTCCATCATTCCATTGTATTCCTCATTCTGCAACTTGAAAGTTGTCATGTATGCTTCGAAAGTTGTCAAGTAGGCTTCGAAAGTTGTCAAGTAGGCATCGAAAGTTCTAATGTTTGCCTCGAAATATTTCATTTATGCTCTGAAATATGTCATGCCTGCTTCGAAAGAGGTAATGTTTGCCTCGAAACATTTTATGTATGCTTCGAAATATTTCATTTATGCTCTGAAAGATGTGATGTTTGTTCCATTATCCATTATCCATTATCCATTATCCATTATCCATTATCCATTATTCAATATCCTTCAATAATCCTTCATACATTTTTTCATACATCGGCAAAATCTTTTCAATAGAAAATTTCTTTGCCTGTTCAAAAGCATTTTCTGAAAACTTCTTGTGCGTTTTTTCATCGGTAAGAATGAAAAGTGCATTCTTAGCCATCTCATCCACATCGCCAACGTTACTTAACATTCCTGAAAAATTATGAATGTTCACTTCTGGAATTCCTCCTGTGTTGGTAGAAATCACCGGCACTTTTGCCGCCATGGCTTCGAGTGCGGCAAGCCCGAAACTTTCTGTTTCGGAAGTGAGCAGGAACAAATCGGCAATGCCGATAATTTTTTCCACACCGGTTACTTTTCCGAGCGAATGAATATCTCCGCACGTGTCTAATTGTTTGCAGAGGGCATCAATGTTTTTTCGTTCGGGACCATCGCCAATCAAAATAAGTTTTGAAGGAATTTGTTTTCTCACTTTATCAAACACGCGCAGCACATCTTCCACCCGTTTCACTTTTCTGAAATTAGAAACGTGCAGCAGGATTTTTTCTCCGTAAGGCGCGTATGTTTTTCTTTTCTCTTCGCGCTTTTCCACTGCGTATTCTTCTGCGCAAATAAAATTCGGAATCACGTGAATTTCTTTTTTCACCGGGAAATATTTCAGCGTATCGTCTTTCAGCGATTGAGAAACTGCAGTTACTGCATCGCTTTGGTTGATGGAAAAAGTAATCACGGGTTCAAAGGCAGGGTCTTTGCCAATCAGCGTAATGTCCGTTCCGTGAAGCGTGGTAATTACTTTCACGTTTATGTTTTGCGATGCGAGCACCTGCTTTGCCATGTAGGCAGCGCTTGCGTGCGGAATGGCATAATGCACGTGCAGCAAATCGAGTTTATATTTTTTCACCACTTCAGTAAGTTTGCTCGACAAAATAATTTCATAGGGAGAATAATCAAACAGAGGATAATCGAGCACGGCAACTTCGTGGAAAAAAATGTTTTTTAAATTTTTTTCTAACCGCACAGGGCGGCTGTAAGAAATGAAATGCACTTCGTTTCCTTTTTCCGCCAGCGCTTTGCCGAGTTCAGTGGCAACCACTCCGCTTCCGCCATAGGTGGGATAACAAACAATTCCGATGTTCATACTGCGAAGATATAAATGTGATGCCACTAAAGTTTTCTTTTTAGATTTGCCGAACAATTTAACGCAACCGGAATGAAAAAAATATTTTTTACGCTCACTGCAATTTCTTTAATCAGTTTCCTGAATGCGCAATCATTTGAAAAAGGGAACCGGAATGTTGATGTGAATCTTGGGCTGGGTATTTTTAACACTTCGGTGAAGGACAATCAAAGCACTGCCGACACTGCTTCAAAAGGAAAAGCGGGCGCAGTTGTTCTTGCTCCTTCCATGGAATGGGCGGTGGGAAAAAGAATTTCAATCGGAGGCGCATTGGTATACAGCAGTTATTTATCGCAAAAAGATTCCCTCGGGCAAAAACCAAAAGCAAAAGGACTTGACGGTGTTTTTATTTTCAATTTTCATTTTATCAAAAGCAAAAGAGTGGATATGTTCACGGGAATAAAACTCGGCTTAGCGGGGTTTCGCCTGAATCCGGATGACGGAACCGGAAACATTTACGGTTCCATGGGAAGCGCGTTTGATTTTCATATTGCCGGAAGATTTTATGTGTCGGATAAAATCGGGATTATTGCCAATCTTGGGTTTCCTTCTTATACTTTTAAAAAGTTTGGCGATAACCTCACCGATACGTTCACGCTTAAATTCAAAGGATTTTATATTGGAACGGGTGTGGCAATTAAGTTGGGCGGAAAACAAAGCGCCAGCAGCACTGCGGGAGGGAAATGATTTTATTATACTCCGAAAGAAAAGCAAGCAGAAACTTTTTTATGGCGTTTTAACCGTTGATGGAAACGGTGATGTGATTCTGGTGCCGGACGGAACGGGCGAAGAAAAAATTCTTGCCCTTGAAAAACGAGTGGAAGCATTGGAAAATAAACTGAACACGTTGCTTGCAAGTAATAAATAATTTATGTATGCTTGTACTCTCATTCGTATAACCGCTCTTGTATGAATGAATAACTCTACTCAAAAATATTTTTCCTTCCATTGTTGGGCTGCTGCTCACTGCCAACTGCCTACCGCTGTTTGTTCCTTTCCTGCTGTTTTGCAGTTTTCCCTTTTCGTATTTTTCGTACTCTTTCGCTTTTCGCTGATTGCTCAAAACCTTGTGCCCAATCCATCCTTTGAGCAGTTTGATACTTGCCCATACAATGGTGGTCAAATTAATTATGTTAAATACTGGTATAATCCTACGCCTTACGCTTCACCAGATTATTTTAATGCTTGCGGAACTCTTGGTTATAATGTTCCAAATAGTTATTTAGGTTATCAAACTGCAAAATCAGGGATTGCTTATGCAGGGATTGTTACCTATACAAAAAACTCATTATTCCCTGCTGGTGATAATTACAGAGAATATATTTCAATCGCTCTAAATGACACATTAAGAGGGGGACATAGATATTGTTTATCATTTTACGTCAGCAAAGCAGATACAGCACAATATATTGCTAATGATATAGGGGGACATTTTTCCATTTCTCCTGATACAAATTCTACAACTCAAAACACTGTTTTGCCTTTTATACCTCAGGTAAGTAATCCCTCAAACAATACCCTTTCAAATGATACGGGCTGGACAGAAATTTCAGGTTCGTTTATTGCATCAGGAGGAGAAAAATATTTGACAATTGGAAATTTTAAAGATAGTTCTTCTACAACTGCATCGTATGTTGGTGGTCCATCTTGGATGTATTATGGCTATTATTATATTGATGATATTACTGTGGTGTTATGCGATTCATTAAATGGAATTACTGAAACGGGTTTTATTCCCAAGATAAATATTTACCCAAATATTTCGCAAGGTCTTTATAATGTTGAATCAAATTTTTTACTTCATGAGATTTCAGTTCATAATTTATATGGACATACAGTATATCAAAAAAAAAATATTTCATCAAATAAAACAATTATAGATATAGAAAGTGTAGATGCAGGAATGTATGTTATTACGGTTTATGCAAATAATAATTATTCTTTTTCAGAAAAAGTCATTAAAATAAATTAATCCGATTTTATTAACCTTTAAACTTTACTACACATGAAAACACTAATTACTAAAGCAAAAGCAGTAATAATGTTTATTGCCCTTTATGTTACTGTAAACGCACAGGTGATTGACTTACAAAATGTGCCTGGTCAGCGATGGGGTCGATTAAATCCTGCCCCGGGATTCAATGCTTGGGCATTAGGAATTGGAAATTTCAACTCTCCTACTTCTCCTGCATCTGCATTACATGTAAATACAAATTTAATTCCAACACCTTATTACGGAGCAGGCGAGGTCTTCCGCACAGAATGCCCGGCAGGAATTGCAACTTATTGGCGAATGTTTCAAGGTACGAATCCGGTTGGTCGTATTTATTACGACCCAACTTTGGGAACTTTTAATGATTTAACAATTGAAGCAGCATTTAAAAACGAAAATATATTATTTAAGACAAATACTTTTAGCAGAATGATTATAAGAGATGGCGCAATACCAGCCACAGATGGTTTTATCGGCATTGGTTCAAATTTTTATTTGCCCCAGTCACTATTACATTTAGATAATACGCTTGCCACTTCTAACAATTATATTCAATTTACAAATGGGGCAAGCACTACTCCTTATACGGTCAATAGCGGTATGCGAATTGGGCTTGCACAAAACAGTACAACAGCCGAAATTCGTCAGGAAGAAAACGCGCCTATTGATGTTTATACTTTTGGCTCACAAAAAATGAGATTGAATGCTGATAATTCCGTAAATGGATATGGTATTAATGGTTATTCTGTAGGGACTACAAGCGTAACAGTAAATACCTCTGGGTATTTGCTCATAAGCCCGAAAAATACTCCAGTAAATAATACAGGAGGCCCTAAAATATATACAAGAGGCGCATTTTCACTTTTACATTTAAATGATGGAAATGGAGTCGGTACTTTTGTACAGGATTTCGGTTTTCGCCCATGGATGAAATGTGGTATAACATTCACAAGTAATAACGACCTGATGTACGTTGGACATAAAAGCAATGGTAAAGACATTACAGACGCAGTATTTCAATGGAGCGATAATCTTCAAAATGCACCGAATGGCCCAGATGTTTTAAAATTTGTTTTCACAGGAGGAAGTACTGCGCCCAGCAATACAAATACAAATCCTCTTGACCCTAACAGTATGGATGGTTTAGAACTTATGCGAATGGTAGTGCAATCAAATACTGTTACTCCTACTTTGGATAATTATGGTAAGATAGGCATAGGTCCATTATTTACGAACGCATTACCTCCTGCAAGGAGATTAGAAGTGCACGATGGAAGGACAGGTAATCCTCAACTTCGTTTATCTTATCAACTTGATCCCAACCCAAGTTTAGGAATATGGACAGATTTCCAAACAACTTCAAATGGTGATTTGGCAATTCTTCCTTTCAATTCAACATTTACTACTACTATTTTACAACCAAGATTCGTTGGCATTCAAACTACAACTCCGGGCAATACGGTTGAAATAAATTCTCCTGTAACTTCTTCAGTTACTCCAACGCCTGCACTTACTGCTAATACAACAACCGGCTATCTTGCTCCGAATACACTTGGAGGAACTGGCATGAGCGGTTTGCGGTTTACCGATTTAACTTCTGCTTCTACTCCTATTCCAACTGCCTCCTTTGTCCCTACAGGATTTTTAACGGTTGACAACAACGGTGATGTTATTCTGGTGCCGGGGGGCAGAGGCGGTGGAATTGGTTTATGTACTGCTCCTATTGCTACAACAAACATTGCTGGCGATTCAAGAATCGGGTTAAACAACTTCAATGTTTTTTTTGATGGAAATGGCGCAGGCGCAGCATTTAATAATGTGCTTATAGGTAAACCTTGTTCTCTTCTTCCTCAGGCAAAATTAGATGTATTGCAAAGTTCTGGAAGCACGAATACAATTGGAATTAATATTCTAAATACCGATGTCTCTTCAGGAATAAAAGGAAGCCCTCAACCTGTTATAGGTATTAAAAGCAAAATGCCTCCACCTTCTAATCAATTTTATCAAGTCGCTGGTTGGTTTGAAACTCCTCCCGACCAGTATGCGATTTTTGTTCCAGCAGGAGCAGGAAAAAATGTTGACGGAGGTACTGTTGATATTGGATACTCTTTTAATACTGATATTCCAGATTTCATTTTGGATGTCAGCAAACTGGCGCGTATTGCCGGAACAACCGTTGGATCGGATTCTATTTTGAAAACAGATGTTTCTCCTTTCAATGCTGGATTAAATGTTATTCGCAATCTTAATCCTAAGTTTTATCATTATAATGGCAAAGGCGGTTTTGATACGCAGCATCAGTATATAGGTGTAATGGCTCAGGAGGTTGCATCTGTTGCACCATATGCTGTTGATTCATCATTTCAAAAATTAGATTCTTCAGATACTGCGCCTACGCAAATATTGAATGTGTACAACGAAGCCATCATGTACACCTCGCTCAACGCCATTAAGCAACTTGACAGCGCGGTAACTGTTTTGGAAAACGCACCCACAGGAATTAGCGGCACCGGAACAACAAACTTTATCACCAAATGGAGCGGGGCAAACTCTGTTACTGCCAGTCAGATGTTCGATAACGGAACCAATGTGGGAGTGGGCACTTCTTCTCCTCAAAATAAATTTGATGTAGTGCGCGGTGCTGCGGGAGTAATGGGAAAAGCAACCTATGAATCAGCATCCATTGAAAGAAATGGCGACACAAAAATGGGAATTTACTCTTCTACATCAAATACAGGCGATGGCGCATCACTCACTTTTGGTTTCACCAATCTTAATGAAACATCAGGTCTTTACCCCGGTTTTGAAATGCAAGAATTATACAGTAGCAATCCTTCGCAGAATATTATGCGGTTTAATTCCATCAGCAGAACATCTGGTGGTTCGGTTGTTTCTGCCAATCCTAATATTTTGAATATTCTTGGAAATGGAAATATTGGTATTGGAACAAGTAATCCGAGCGAACGCTTGCATGTTGTAGGAAATATTCTTGCTACTGGTACTATTACTCAAAACTCTGATGCAGCGCTTAAACAAAATGTGGATTCTATCAGCAATGCTTTGCAAATTATTGCTCAACTTAAACCTCATTCATTCAACTTCGATACTGCTCAATATTCATATATGGGTTTGCCAAGTGGAAAACAATATGGAATCATTGCACAGGAAGCAGAGTCGATATTGCCGGAAATAGTTCATCAATCTGTTTTTCCTGAAATGAAAGATTATAACGGCAATTCACTGAATCCCGAAACACATTATAAAACGGTGAACTATACTGCTCTTATTCCAATTTTAATTCAGGCATTCAAAGAAGAACGTGCAAGCAAGGATTCTCTGAGAAATCAATTAAACGCTTTGCAGGCAATCGTAAATAATTGCTGCTCTTCAAATACAAAAACTACCGGAAACAATTCTTCAACTTCACAGGTTGATGTAAATCTTGCTTCTAAAAAAATTGTGCTTGACCAGAATTCTCCGAATCCATTCAAAGAAAATACAACCATCACGTATTTCATTCCCAAAGACGCAAACGATGTGAAAATAATTTTCACCGACATGAGCGGAGAAATAATAAAAGAAGTTGCCATTACCGAAAAAGGCAAAGGACAACTCAACGTATATGCTTCTGATTTGAGCAGCGGCATTTATACCTACAGCATTGTTGCCGATGGCATGACGCTCGACACAAAAAAGATGCTGAAATCAAAATAGAAAAATAAAAATGATGAAAGTCCCGATTGAGCGAAGCGAACATCG
>JACQAL010000031.1 GCA_016195025.1 Bacteroidota bacterium
AGATTCCCAGAGCCCCCTTCCAAAAGTTGCAGCTCGTATTTTATTAGCCGGATAATTTATTTCAAGTTCACTTACCACTACATTAGGGAATCCATTATTAAAAGGAACCCATGCATTCATGCCTGCATTTCTATAATATACGCCAGCATCAGTACCTACATATAAACCATCATTGCTTCCTTTTTCATAGACAATGGTATTAACAGGGAGATACGGAAGACCATTTGAATAATCTGTCCATGGATTTGTTATATTGGTGCCATCGTACGCTAGTACTTTACCATTTGAAGAATATCCAGAGCATGCTATCCAAATTTTTTCTGGATTATTAGGATGAATAGCGGTGTAATTAATAGAAGCATTTAATGGAGATATTTCCGTCCACGATCCTCCGCCTTGCGTTGTTTTAAACAAGCGGGAACGTTGCGGGCTACAATAACTTAACAAAGGTGCCCAATCATAATTTGTTATAACATAAATATAATTATCATTTGATGGCGCTATAGCAACATGATGAATAGGACCGCAAGTTAAGTAAGGACCCTGAATACCAGATTTTGATACCCAAGTATTTTCTATACAAGTTGGGGGAGGAGAACCACAAGCCTCATATTGATTTAAATTTGTTTTTTCCCACAAGTCATTATAGCCAATAAACATCTGGTTTGTATTTTTATCTAAGGTAAAGGGTGTATCAAAAGATTCATCCCATGCCCAATACGGTTTACCGAAAGCATTTTTAAGAGCCAATATATGAGTTGTTTTATCATAATTATAATGGTCAATTGCTCCTTTGAAATTCGAAGAAAACATATCAACATTATTATCTGCTATCACTGCTTCCATCCCATCACCGCCTCCTGCATTTTTCCATTTCTGACCTGATGGTAAACTATTATCAAAAAGCCATGACCCTTCATCAAATTTTCCGATTAAAACCAAATCAGGGTCTGTTGCCGAAGCGCCCAAATTTATAACTGCACCCACACCTAATCCACTGCTTATGTTTTGCCAGTTAGGAATACTTGGATTAGTCGGGTTTGTTTTCACAGATATACCGCCATCTGTAGCCATATAGAGCAAATTTGTAACTGGCGAAAACTGCAAATCATTTATATCGGAATGATTGTTAAATATATTACAATAACCACCATTGCAATATGGAAAACTCTGTCCTTCGTCTATGCTTTCAAAAGCATCCTGCTGCCCGACATCAATTTCATGTTTAGTGCCGCTATTTACATTTTTTGTAGGAGAAACTGCAAGAGATAATCTGTCTGTGAAATACCCTCCATAATCAGGGCGTACACTGGTTGAAAAATTAAATGGATAGTAGTTTCCCCCTATTCCATAATAATCGCAATAGGTATTACTGCAAGATTTACTGGGGAAAGGGTTCCAGCAAGCAGTGGTAGTAGGCGACCCGCTTTGTGTCCATTTGCTGCCATCGTAAATAAAAAACCAATAATACCTATCCGTATAATTATTATTGCATATTGGATTATTCGGGTCAGGATTTTCAGTTATAATAGAAGCATACAGATAATTCGGGGCATCGGGCGTTACAGCCAATTTAATTCCGTCAACATTTGTTCCCAAAGGAAACTGCGCTGTGTTGATGAAATCAAGTCCAGAATTTCCCCCTGTCATTGAATTCCATGTAACACCTCCGTCTATTGACTGGAAAATATCCGTGCCGCCTGCGTATACTGTACCGGAATTGGTTGGGTGGTAAACCACACTTTGCATGTATTGACTTCCAATTGAAGAAACAAAATTCCAGTTGCATGCGCCATCAGCATTACTTGTATAAAATAAACCTTCTGATGTAGCCGCAAAAATTTCGCTGAAAGGATAATGGGGTGTGGGATTTATTGCAAACTGTGTTACGCTTGTTAAACTGAATTGAAAACCCAGCCCGGAATTTACCTGCGACCATGTTTGTCCATCATCCTGTGAGCGATAGATGCCTGCAGAAAGAAAAGAAACACCGTTACCTGTTCCCGCAAAAATATTATGATACTGAGGCGAATGGGAATTCAAGTTATTGTCAACGCTTAGCGCAGATACATTAAGCAAGGCAAATTGTTTATCGGTATTCAGATTACTCCAGTTTTGCCCTCCGTCTGTGGTTCTCCAAACCCCTCCGTCCCAAGAACCCGCATAAATGGTATTGGTATTGCCAATGCCTGTGCCATTAAAATCAGGATGAAAAGCAATGCGAAGAATGCGGCCATGACCTCCTATGCCAGTAACGGGACCAAGTTCCGTCCAGTGTGAAGAGTTTGAAGTGGAAGAAGTATTTGGACTAGTTGAGAAAAAAGAATTAAGCGCATTTCCGGCAACTTTAAAACTGCCGGTAGGGTAAAGGCGCGGAGACCAGAATGATTCCCATTGCTTAAATAATGCATACGGACCATCGGGGTTTGTAGTATCTGCATTCAGCAATTTGCTGCGAAAGTGATTGGCAATATCATAATAATTCGTGTCCTTGATAGCGCTTCGTTCAAGAAATTGAGAATATGAAAAACGTATGGACAATAAAAAAATTATCGGAAGAATTATTTTTAAAAAGTAAAGTTTATTCTGCATGTGCAATTAAGTGTATTATTATTTTGTTACAATAAATTTCTCTGCTTCTGAAATGCAATTTTCCATATCTGTTAGTTTGCAAAAATATATTCCTGAATCAATTTTTTTTATGTCTATAACTATTTGCTTGCTTTTGCCATTTTTATCCTCGTATACTTTTTCTCCCCTTACATTGTATATTTCTATCTTGAATGTATTCCTGATACCGTTTGCTGTTACATGCAATAATTCGCTTGCAGGATTAGGAAAAACAGAAATGCTAATCAGGTTGTGTAATTCATTAACCCCCACAGTGCAGGTATCGCAATATTCCCAGAAATCCTGTCTTGAAGCATTAGCATCCATTCCTGTTCCTATATATCCTTTGTTGCCGATTGAAAAACCGACAGCATATATTCTTGCCGTTCCGCCAAAATTTGATTTCTGTGTCCACGTATTATAGGCAGGTGAAGCGGTATCTCCATCCCATTCCCAAAAATCTTGCAGCAGAAGAGGTATAGTATAATTCTCGCCCACGCCAATATATCCTTTAGTCCCTATTGAGAAACCTACGGCAGCATCTCTGCCCATCAAGCCAAAAACTGCTTGCTGTGTCCATATATTTTTAGAAGGGTCATATTCCAATAAATCATTGCCACTATTGCTTCCGCTTAATCCCGTTCCAATATACCCCTTTGTGCCTATTGAAAAACCAACAGCCCATTCCCTTTCTGTTTGCAGACCTAAGTCAGCTTTCTGCGTCCATGTGTTATACGTGGGTGAAGCGGTATCTCCATCCCATTCCCAAAAATCTTTTGTTTCGATTCCATCATCCCCTGTTCCTATATATCCTTTTTTACCGATTGAAAAACCAACAGCATAGTATCTTGCCGTCCCCCCAAAATTTGCTTTCTGCGTCCATATATTTGTTGCCTGGCTCCATTCCCAAAAATCACTTGTGCGACCTACTATGCTATCCGCCCCAGTACCAATATATCCTTTTGTACCGATAGAAAAACCCACTGCGCCAAGTCTTGCCGAACCACCAAAACTTGCTTTCTGCGTCCAAATATTTGTTGCATGGTCCCATTCCCAGAAATCTTTATGATGAATGCCATTGCCGTCATATCCTGTTCCTATATATCCTTTGTTGCCAATTGAAAAACCAACAGCCAAATGTCTTGGACCTCCTCCAAAATCAGCTTTTTGCGTCCATACTCCCTGGGCTGAACAAGTAAAAAATAAAGAATAAAAAACAAATAGTAAAAAAACTTTTTTCATTGCTTATTTCTTTTTCAATTCATCAATTTGTTTTTTCAGAGCATCAAGTTCGGTTTTTAGTTGTGTGTTTTCTATTTCCAATTTTTCAATTCTCTCGTCATGCTGGTATAAATAAAGTTCATGCTCCTCAAGATTCTGTAAAAGCCCCATAGTGAACTCCCCCATGTTTTGTCCCTTTTGCATTTCAGAAGCAGAAGCAATATTGAACAAATGCTTTTGAGGTAAAACTTTTTCTTTGCGATGCTTTATAGGAAGAAGATTGTAATTGTTTTCAAAGACAAAATCACAGCCAGAAACACATACTTTTACTTCTTTTGCCTTGATTGTGCCCGTAACCTCCAAAGGATATGCAGGAGTTGCAGTTCCAATTCCAACATTCCCATTCGTAAGAATCCGCATTTGCTCTGTGTTGTTTGTTTTGAAAATTAAATCAGCAGCATTTGTCGAACCTAAAAAACAATTTGCAACCACATTTCCGTCTGTCCTCCAAAATGGGTCTATGCAAGAAGTGGGTGGTCCCTGAACTTTCAAATTTCCATTTGCATCCGTAAAAACAATCCTATCCCCGCTCCCCGCCAGATTATTCACCGTCAAACTATTTATATTCCCCGTGCTTTTCACCGTAAGCGTGCTGGTCTGCACATCGGTGGCGGCAAGAATTCCGTTGCTGGCAAGGTTGCCGAGAATGGAAGTGTTTCCGTGCACCTCAACCACGGGTGGTCCGCCCGGAACAATGGGAAGCGGAGGACCAATTCCAACGGGAGGACCCACATGAATGATTCCGATTACATCTACATTATTAGGAAACCGCGCGTTTCCGAAACCAAGTTCAAACGCTTCAGTAGGAGTGATGCCGATTCCTATTTTTCCATCGGGCGCAATGTGAAGCCGGTCCTGCCCCATGGTTTTAAAAATCAAAGGCGCCTGCACGGTTGTATTACTGAACCCGATGAAATCGGTGCTCGCGCTCTGAGTGGTGGATACATTCCCGGTAGTCAGCCACGGTGATTTGCTTTGGGTTTGCGCTTTACATCCCCCTGCGCCCCCTTCAAGAAGAGGAAAAATACCGAGAGAAAAAATAAGGAGTGCGGAAGGGAGGAGAAGTGTTTTCATGTTATCTGTTTTAAAGGTGAGCAAAAAAAGAACGCGGTAAATGTACGCTGTAAACTATAAATGTCAAGGTAGTTAACCGGTTTTTAGACGAATACCTTAATTTCTTCGATGG
>JACQAL010000032.1 GCA_016195025.1 Bacteroidota bacterium
AGCAGCGGCATTTATACCTACAGCATTGTTGCCGATGGCATGACGCTCGACACAAAAAAGATGCTGAAATCAAAATAGAAAAATAAAAATGATGAAAGTCCCGATTGAGCGAAGCGAACATCGGGAGTGAAGAGCAAGTAAAAAGCAGTTTACAGTTTACGGTTTGCAGTTTCTGGTTTTAAAAACCAGAAACAGAAAACAGTAAACCCAAAACCCAAACCCCTGCGCGCAGCGGTCCGCCAAAAGGACGGACTCTCGCAAAGCGCAGGGCTTTTGTCGCCTTGCGCCATGGCGCGTTTCGCGCTCATTTATTTTTTCCGGTTTTCGTACGTAAAAATTCCCATGAGCCATGCTTTATCAATGCAGCCATGGCGCGTATGCACATCTAGTTTTTTGTAAATGATGACAAGCCGTGCATCCGCCCATTTTTCTTTAAAGCCGAATTTATTCCCGATTTGCTCTTTTGAAAGTTCTTCCGCCCAGTAAACGAGTATTAAAAACTGCTCGTCAGTGAGCGTGCCTGTGGGGTCGTAATTCTGACATCAGCATAGTAACTGCTAACATTGCTGCAGCAACTACTGTAGTCAGTGCAGCAACTACTGTAGTCAGTACAGCAACTACTGTAGTCAGTATAGCAACTACTGTAGTCCACGCATAAACTCCGATGATTTTTTATTACTTCATTGCCCCATACACTGCTTTGAGAATGTTGGAACGTATTCCCATTTTCGTAATCTTGTTGTTTTCCGAATCGGGATACACGCGGTTGGAAAGAAAAACATACACGAGATTTTTTTCCGGGTCTGCCCATGTGATGGTTCCCGTAAATCCCTGGTGCCCGAAACTTAAATAAGAAACGCAATCGCAGATGGGGCTGTCCTTCGTTGGATTTGTTTCCGGCTTGTCAAAGCCAAGCGCCCTGCGGTTATCACCGCAGAACTGGCACTTGGTAAATTCTCTCACGGTGGCTGTATCAATAAATCGTTTGCCTCCGTATTCTCCGCCCTGCAAAAACAATTGCATCATCACGCCTAAATCGTTTGCATCTGAAAACAATCCTGCATGCCCCGCCACTCCGCCCAGCATGGCAGCAGCAGGGTCGTGCACATCTCCATGCACCAATTGTTTTCTGAACTTCACATCGTATTCCGTTGGAACAATCCGGCTCAACGAAAATTTTTCGCGCGGCTTATACGTCATGGTGGAAAGCCCGAGCGGAGCGTAAAAATTTTTCTGCACATATTCATCCATCGGTGTCTTTGTAATTCCCTCTATGACTCGCCAGATGAAAAGCAAATCCAAATCGCTGTACACATATTTTTTCTGCGAACTCACAGGCGATTCAATAATTCGTTTCCAAAGAGTGTCGGAATAATTTTTGCGGATGTATAATTGAGCGGCAACGCGCGTGGGATATTCTGCGGTCTTTACCTTATTATATATGCCGGGCTTGTATTCTCCTTTGCTGAGCGTGCGCAGATAAAACGGAATCCAGTCCTTCAAGCCCGCCTGGTGCGTGAGCATTTCGCGCAGGCGCAGGTTTGCTTTGTCAGTGAATCTTACTTCAGGAAGATAATGCCCCAGCGAATCATCGAGATTAATTTTTTTCTCATCGTAAAGTTTCATCGCAGCGGCAGTGGTGGCGGCAATTTTTGTGATGGAAGCCAAATCATAAATATCATCCTTCTTCACCATGCGCCTGTTTTCGTAGGTGTGATAGCCGAATGATTTATAGTAAAAAACTTTACTGTCCTTCGCGAAAAAAACTTCGCAGCCGGGAAACGCTTTCTCCGAAATGCCGTGAGCGACAATCGTATCAATCGCTTCTAATTTTTTAGAATCAATTCCTACTTCTTCAGGAACGGTGTATTTAAAACGAATGGGCGAAGGAGTATTCAGTCCTGAACCGATGGGAAATTTTTTTGAAGCGGTAACCGGCAGTTTTCCTTTCGCAGCAACTCCCCCGAAAATCACCTGCGCGGAAAGATTGAGCATGTAATCGTTGTTCTCGTAACCCATCACAATGGCATCCGTGCTGTCAGCAATGGTATCGAGCGATTGCAGTGAATACGCATTTGCAAAAACCGCCAGAATAGTTTTTGACTGCCTGTTCACTTTGCGGATGAAATCAACCGTTTGTTTTGTAATTCCGAAATCATTTTTCGGATTTGTTGTTCCGGCAATAGTTACGATGACAAGATTATAATCTAAAAGTTTTTTCAGCAGCGTGTCGGTTTCACTTCGCTTTGATTCTTTCGGAAGAGAAAAGTTTTTTACGGGCGAATACCACGCAAGCATTTCATTCAACTTGTTATTCACACCCGTTCCGATGGAAACAGAAGCAATGCGAAGCGTATCCGGATTCATGAGCGGAATTATTTTCTTTTCGTTCTTCAGCAGCGTAACAGAATTTTCTGCAAGAAGAATATTTAAATAATCTGTGCGGTAAGAATTTAAATCGCGGAAAAGATTTGCCGTATCAATGGGAGAATATTTATTTAATCCGCACCATTGCTTCGCCAAAAGAATTTTTTTGCAGCGCGAATCAATTTCTTCCTGCGTAATTTCTCCGCGCGCCATTGCATTTTTAATTTCCGCAATCGCTTTCGGAACGTCTTCGGAGAAAAGCAGCACATCGTTTCCCGCCAGCAGCGCTTTTACATCCGCTTCACCGGGCTTGTAAAACTTTGTAACGCCTTTCATGTTCAGCGCGTCTGTAAAAATCAATCCATCGAACTTCAATTCTTTTTTCAGCAAACCGGTTACCACTTTTGGCGATAAAGTGGAAGCGGTATTTTTTGTGGTGTCGAGCGCGGGAATAAAAAGATGCGCCACCATCACGCTGCCAATTCCCTGCCGGAACATTTCTTTGAACGGAAATAAATCAAGCGTGTCAATGGTTTCTTTGCTGTGAGAAATGACGGGAAGAGTTTTATGCGAATCGCTTTCGGTATCGCCATGTCCCGGAAAATGTTTCGCGCAGGCAAGCACGCCCGCGTCCTGCAATCCTTTCATGTAGAGCAATGATTTCCGTGTAACCGAAAATTTATTTTCTCCGAACGAGCGGTTACTGATGACCGGGTTGAGCGGATTGTTATTTACATCCACCACCGGAGCAAGATTCACCTGAATGCCGAGGCGTTTGCACTCGCGCGCAATTTCTTTTCCCATCAGATAAATTAATGAATCGGCATTCGGGGGAATTGCGCCCAGCGTCATCTGATGCGGAAACTGCACCGTGCTGTCGAGCCGCATGTTCAATCCCCATTCCCCGTCAATTGAAATTAAAAGTTTTACTTTGGAAATTTTCTGGTAGTAATTTGTGAGAGTTGCCTGCCTCATCGGTCCTCCCTGAAAAAAAATCAATCCTCCGATTCCGCAGGAGTCAATCAATCTTTTTATTTCAGCGGTATCTGTTTTCTCATTCGACCAGGCAGCCACCATGAAGAGTTGCCCTATGCGTTGCGCGGGAGTGAGCGTAGTAAAAACCGAATCGCTCCACGATTGATTGTTTGATTTAAGAAATACCGGCTGACTCCAAATGACAAATGACAAATGACAAATGACAAATAAAATTGCTGTATGCCTCAGGAAAGTTTTCACTGTATTCAAAAGTAAATTTAGTAAAGGCGCAGGAAAAAAATCAAGCGTTATCTTTTCAACGAATAAATGTTGATGAGGAAAATTAGTAAATTCGCATGACAAACTAAACTCTCTATGAAAATATTTTTTGGTTTCACATTCATTTTATTCACGCTTCCTGTTTTTTCCCAAACCGATTCAACAAAAAAATCTCCGCCCACGCTTGAAAAAGGCGATTACTCCGTGCTGGGCGTGCTTGACTTCGGCAGCAAAACCGAATTGGAAGGAGCCGAACTTCAGTTGAAGATTGAATGATTTCATTCATCCATTCATCCGCTCTTCCATTCATCCTGTTTGATGAACAAATGTTGTTAAAAAAATATTTCCCTCCTATTGTCTTTTATATATCTTTGCTGCTCAATTTTTAAACCATTCAATCAACTTAAATTTATTTCGATGAAAACAAAAGTACTTTCTCTTTTATCAGCAGTTTTTTTTGCAGGCGCAGCGCTTGCGCAAACATCGGGCGGACCCGATACCTACGGCTATACCTGGCGCAACGATCAGGATGCTCAAGGCCCTGCCGTTATGTGGAATGATATTAAAGGCAAAGGAACCAAGATTATCGGTTTGGGCGATGATAACCGAAAAGGTCCGTTTGTTCTGGGATGGAACTTTCATTTTTATTGGCTTGACTATAATAAAATGTACGTGGGCTCTAACGGCTGGATTGGATTTACCGGTGCTCCCGGAAATATTGCAGCGCCATTTCCCACACTGCCTTCCACTTCGGCAAAGAATACCATCAGCCCGCTTCTTGCCGATTTAACATTTACGAAAACAAATTCTCAGCCGGTGCCCAATGCTTCTGCATGGTACTGGTCGAATAATGTTGACACATTTATTGTTCAATATGATTCTGTCCCTTATTGGGTGAATACTCCTAACGGATATGATGGAAGATACAGTTTCCAGGTAATCCTCAGCGGAGCGGATAGTTCCATTACGTTTCAATATAACATTGCCCAGGTGGGAACAAATGTTTATCAAACAACAGAAGGAACAGCAACAGGAATTTCCAATTCATCAGGACAAATTGGATTGCAGGTGTTGCCAAGTTTAACTTTCCCCACTCCAAACTCGGCTGTTAAATTTTATTATCCGGGCACTGTAACCTATCAGGCATTTGACGCTACTCCTTTATGGAATCAAAACCCGGAGAACGGTGGATTTTTTCTTTCCAAATCAACTAACAATACGTGGCTGGTAACCGATGTGAATAATGCAGGAAACCAAAACATCACCAACATTCCTGTAACAGGTGGGGTTTACGATAAGGGTCTTAACCAGGTTTGGTCAGGCAGCGCAACTGTATCATCGCTTCTTATAGGTGCAGATTCAATGCTTGCATATTCTACTGCCTTTACACCCACTACTTCAGGTACATTTCTTTACCGCTCCACCACTTCATTGAGCACAGACGTTAATCCTGCCAATGATATTACCGATGTGGAAATGGATATAGTAGATACCACTCAGGCAACTGTTCCCTTAGCGTATTTTTACGATACCACCACCACCACGCAAATCAGTTGGGGCGGAAACGGAGGACAAGGAATTTATATTCAGCCGCCATTTTATCCGGCTTCAATTACTTCGGTGGAGGTATATGTAACAAATACTACGAAGTTGACTACGTTTTATCACCAGTTGCAAATTCTGGACGATAACGGACCTTTTAATTCTCCTGGTACTCAACTTTATATTGATTCTGTTTCTTCGCCTCTTTCCATTCCTCTGAAGTTTCACAAATTTGCTCTTTCAACTCCGCTCGTGGTAAGTTCAGGAGGAGTGTATGTTGGCTATATGGAAAATGGAGACGACTCGAGCGCCATCGGAACTTCTCAAACGCTTCCGCTTTCCAACCGCAACTTTGAAATCATTGGCGGCAACTGGGCGGAATACCGCAACAATGCCACTGAAGATTTTATGATTCGCGTAAATATTCAGGGCAATAACGCTGCGGTACCTGAAATTACTTCTGATGCATCGGTTGCCATTTGGCCCAACCCGTTCAATTCATTTGCCAATGTGAGAATTGATTTTGTAAATCCTGCTCACGGTGCTCTCGTGTTTGATGTGTATGACATATACGGAAAACAAGTGCAGTCGCTTGATTTGAGCCCCTTCAAAGGCGCAGCCATTGACTTCACGCTCAACAGAGGCGCTAACATTGCGGCAGGTTTATATTTCTATAAACTGAAAGACAGCGAGCATATTCTTTCTGCAGGAAAAATTATTGTGCAGTAAGAAAAGAAAACAAAAAAAGAAAAATCTCGCCTGTGAAATTTGCAGGCGGGATTTTTTTTCTACCCGTTGACCTGCAATTTTTCTGTTCATATCATTTCAAAAAAAACTTTACGCACCGCGCTTCCAATTAAATAATATATATCTTTGCTCGCTCTTTGGAAAAAAATATATCTGATGAAAAGATTTTTATTTTCTCTTTCGTTTCTTTTTTCTTTCTCTCTTTTTTCATTTTCACAATCATCGCAAAAAGTAATGTGCGTGGCGCCCACCATAACCATGTCATCAAATGTTACCATTTGCAGCGGGCAGTCCACCACCATCAGCGTAACAGTTACTTCGGGCACTTCGCCTTTCACGTATGTGTGGGCGCCTTCGGGAAGTTTGAGCAGCCCCACCATTTCTAATCCGGTTGCCTCTCCAACCGCCACCACCGTTTATACAGTTACCGTCACCGATGCGCAGCCCTGCACCAGCACCGGAACCATGATGGTTACCGTGAATCCAACGCCTACGGTTACTGTTGGCGGCACCGGTTCAATCTGCCCAGGCAGCAGCGCCACGCTCACTGCCAGCGGAGGCAATACATATTCCTGGTGGAACAACGGTTCAACCACTACGAGCATTACTGTTTCTCCCACTGTCAACACCACGTACACGCTCACCGGCACCGATGCAAACGGATGCACGGGCACCGGAACAGGAACTGTTTCCCTTTATCCCGCGCCCACTCCGAGCATCAGCGGAACCTTTGCAATCTGCGGAGGAGACCCGGTTACGCTCACCGGCTCAGGAGGAGTAACGTATAGTTGGGCGCCTGGCGGGCAAACCACCACGAGCATTGTTGTTGTTCCCACTGTAACTTCTTCCTATACGCTTACCGCAACCGATGGAAACGGATGCACGGGTGTTACTTCGGCAACTATTACTGTGAACGGAGCGCCCACCATCACTGTTTCCGGCTCCACTACGGTTTGTAACGGAGCCAGCGCCACACTCACGGCATCGGGAGGTGATACCTACGGATGGAGCACCGGGCAAACCACTTCGAGCATTGTTGTTAATCCAAGCACTACCACCACTTATACGGTAACAGGCACCATTACTTCAACAGGATGTTCGGGGCAGGCAACGGGAACCGTTTCGCTTTATCCAAGCCCCACCGCTTCCATCAGCGGAAACCTTACTATCTGTTCCGGTCAAAGCACTACGCTCACCGGCTCGGGAGGAATAAATTATTCATGGAGCACCGGTTCCACTTCTAATCCTATTTCGGTTAACCCTACAATAAGCACAAGTTATACCGTAGTCGCCACCGATGCCAACGGATGTACGGATGATAGTTCGGTTACCGTGGCGGTGAATCCATTGCCAACGGCAAATGCAGGACCCGATGTTTCGATATGTTCGGGCTCAAGCACCACGCTGAACGGAACAGGCAACGGAAGTTTTGCATGGGCTCCTTCGGGAAGTTTGAGTTGCAGCACCTGCGTGAACCCTGTTGCGAATCCTACTTCCACCACCACTTACACGCTTACTGTTACCAATTCCTGCGGAAGCGCAACCAGCACAGTTACCATTACCATTAATTCAAATCCCTCGGTGAATGCAGGAACCGATGTTACCATCTGCCTGGGCGGAAACACCACCTTGACTGCCAGCGGAAGCGGAACCTTTCAATGGTCGCCTTCCACCGGCTTAAGTAATACTTCTATTGCCAATCCTGTTGCCAACCCAACTGTTTCCACTAACTACACAGTGACTATGACAGACATCTGCGGAACTGCCAGCGATTCGGTTTGGGTATATATTGGAACGCCCACTGCTTCCATCACCGGCAATTCGCCTATCTGCAGCGGAAGTTCAACAACGCTTACGGCAAACGCGGGAACCGGCTATGCATGGAGCCCTGGCGGACAAAGCACTTCTTCCATTGTGGTTTCTCCCACCACTACTTCTTCTTATACAGTTATAGTTACCGATGCAGGCGGATGCACCGCCACTGCTTCCATGACCGTGAGCGTGAATGCGCTTCCCTCTGCTTCCATTTCGGGAAACACCACTGTTTGTTCGGGAGTGAACAGCACGCTTACCGCTTCGGGCGGAACTTCTTATTCGTGGAACACGAGCGCCACCACCACTTCAATTGTTGTGAATATTACTTCGGCAACCAACTATACCGTAACCGTAACCGATGCGAACGGCTGCACCAATACTGCCAGTGTTTCGTTAAGCGTTTCTCCGCAGCCCACTGCTTTTGCAGGCGCTGACACGGCAATTTGCGTGGGAGGAAGCGCTGTTCTGAATGCGGCAGGAAACGGAACATATTCATGGAGCACGGGGCAAACAACCGCTTCAATTACTGTGAGCCCCACTTCAAGCACTACTTACACATTATTCGTAACCAACTCCTGCGGAACAGCCACCGATTCGGTTACAATATTCGTTCAGCCGCTGCCGGTTGTAACGGTAAGCGGTGTCTCCACCATTTGCCTTGGAACTCCCGATACTATTGCCGCAACGGGAGGAGGAAATTATTTGTGGAGCCCCGGAGGACAAACCACTTCTTCCATTATTGTGAATCCAACTTCCAACACGGGATACACGGTAACGGTTACGAGCGGTGCAGGATGCAGCAACACGGGGACATTCAGCGTGAGTGTGAGCAGTGTTGCGGCTTCTATTGCGGGCAACAGCACCATTTGTTCGGGGCAGGTGGCAACACTTTCTGCTTCGGGAGGAACAAGTTATTCGTGGAGCACCGGGCAAACCGGCACTCTTATTTCAGTGAGTCCTTCTGTTACTACCGGCTACACGGTGACTGCTTCCAATTCCATTGGCTGCACGGGCACTGCGGTTTTCACAATAAGCGTTACGCCAACTCCCACTGTTTCGGTAAGCGCTTCGTCAACTACTTTTTGTTCGGGCAGCGCCACTACGCTTAACGCAAGCGGTGGCACCACTTATTTATGGGCTCCTTCCACCGGCTTAAGCAATACTACTATTGCAAATCCCACTGCTAATCCTACTACGAGCATTACGTATACTGTGCTTGCTTTCAACGGAACTTGTGCCGACACCGCCACCATTCCTCTCACCGTAAATCCGAATCCAACGATAACGATTACCGCTTTGCCGCAAACAAATATTTGCAACGGCAGTTGCGCCACCATTACCGCATCGGGAGGCGTTTCGTATGTATGGAATCCGGGAGGACAAACTACGGCTTCAGTTACGGAGTGCCCTACATTGAGCACCACGTATTCTGTTACCGCTACAGGTGCGAATGGATGCACTTCTTCCGGCACAACGCTGATTACCGTGCTTCCGCAAATTAATTTAATCGTGAACGGAATCACGAATATATGCGCAGGAAATTCCACCACGCTCACCGCGCAGAACGGAGGCACCACTTATTCATGGTTGCCAAACGGGCAAACTTCTGCAACGATTATAGTTATGCCCAGCGTTACCACTTCTTACACGGTTACTTCTTCCAATGGCGCCTGCTCCGATACGGCAGGCATTACGGTGAATGTTTCTCCTATTCCCACCGTGACTGTGAGCGCCAGCCCCAATACCATTAACATTGGTGCCTCCACCACGCTGAGCGGAAACACCAGCACCGGAACCTATATATGGAGCCCGACTACCGGATTGAGTTGCGCGGCTTGCCCGAACCCGGTTGCCAGCCCGGTTGATACCACTGTGTATGTATTATGCACCACCGATGCAAACGGCTGCAGCGCCTGCGATTCGGTAATTGTGTATGTAACCAAAGAGTGCGGAGATATTTTTGTGCCCAATGCTTTTTCTCCCAATGGCGATTCTCATAACGATTGGCTTTGCGTGCGCGCGCCCGGCAGCAATGGGGGAGGCGAATGCAAGGCGAGCCCCTGCATAAAAGAAATTTCATTTACCATTTACAACCGCTGGGGACAAAAAGTTTTCTTCAGCGATGATGCCGCAGTGGGCTGGGACGGAACCATTCAAGGAAAACCCGCTGATGCCGCTGTGTTCTTCTTCCTCCTCGATGTAACTCTCATTGACGAGACATTCTTCCATAAAGAAGGAAGCGTTTCGCTGGTGAGGTAGGGGAGAAGTAATTTTTCTGCTCCTGCAACCTTTTTCTTATTTCCTTCATCTTATCACTAAAAAATATTCTTCATGAGAAAATTATATTCCTCTTTTATTTTATTTTCTTTTTCTGTTGCAATGTTCGGGCAATGCCCGATGGTTGTAAACAGTTCTAAACTTTCAGATGCGAATTGCTACGGGCAGTGTACCGGTTCTGCTTATGCTGTGGCGAGCAACGGAACCCCGCCTTACCATTATTTGTGGATGCCCGGTTCACAAACCACACAAACAGCAACGGGTCTTTGCCCCGGAACCTATACAATATCGGTAACGGATGCTACTCCTTGTCCGGCTGTAACTGCAACGGTTGCGATTGGACAAAATCCTCCGCTTACAGTATCAACCTGGTCATGGAGTCCAATATGTATAGGTGATTGTTCTTCAATTACTGCAAATGCAAGCGGAGGAGATGGAGGTCCTTACACATATTCATGGACACCTGCTATTACACAACCTCCCGTTGCTACTTGTCCAACCGTGACTACAACGTATACCGTTCTTGCTGCAGATGGTTTAGGATGCACAGCAACCGGAACAACAGCAATTATAGTTAATCCAAAACCGGTTTGTACAATTTGTCCGTCAGTTGATACTATTTGTGTGGGACAGTCAGTAGTTCTTATTGCAAACGGAGGCGTATGTTATAGTTGGTACCCGGGCGGACAAACAACCGCAGCTATTCAAGTAAGCCCGACAATTACTACTACTTATTCGGTTTCAGTTATTGATGCGAATGGTTGTTCGTATATATACCAAGGTTGTTTTACTACATATCCCATGACCGTATATGTTTCTCCATGTACGGGAGTGAATGATATTTTTTCTTTAGAAGATTTTCAAGCATATCCCAATCCAACATCAAATGGTTTATTTGAAATTTTATTCACTTCAGGTAAAGAAGATAATCTGGATATTGAAATCAGGGATGAACTCGGGCAAATTGTTTACAGCGAAACGCTGAATAAATTTTCAGGACGCTACAAGCAGACATTAAATCTCTCGCAATTCGGGAGAGGAGTTTATTTTATTGCAGTAACAAATAAAGAAAAAACATTCCTGCGGAGAAAAATTATTTATTAGAACAATTTTTCATTTTACAAAGTTACCTGAACACCTTCTGCTTATTCAGCGCGCTGCGGTATTTTTCCGCGTTGCAGTTATGTTCCTTCAGCGTTTTGGCAAAATTATGTTTACCGGAAAAATCTTCTTTGGCGCACATGTAGAGATAATCGTTCTTCTGGTAATTAAGCACCGCATCAAGGGAAGAAATTTCGGGAATGTAAATAGGTCCCGGTGGCAAGCCGGCATGTTTATACGTGTTGTAAGGCGAATCCACTTCTTTATCTTTATCGAGCACGCGGCAAATGGTAAAATCTCCGAGCGCGTAAATCACCGTGGGGTCGCTTTGAAGTTCCATTCCTGATTTTATGCGGTTCAGATATAATCCCGCAATGGTTGGGCGTTCATCGGGAAACTCCAACTGTTCCGCCTGCACAATGGAAGCGAGAATGGAGACCTGTGTTTGCGTGAGATTAATTTCTTTTGCTTTTTTCTTCCGCTCCTCCGTCCAGAATTTTTTGTATTCACTTTGCATGCGCTCCACAAACTGCTTTGCCGAAGTGTTCCAGTTGAGTTGATACGTGTTGGGAATGAAAAGCGTGAGAACGGTTTCGCTCTTCAAGCCGAGATTTTGTTTGAGCCACTGCTCGTTGTTCAGCAGCGCGGTGAGTTGAACGGAATCGGCTTCAATTTTTTTGCACACGTGCGAAATCAATTCTTCTTTCGTGCGGATGTTGGTGAAAGTAAGATTCACCGGCTCCTGTAATCCTGCACGCAGCAGGTTGATGATTTCATTGCTGCTCATGCCGGAAAGAATGCGGTACCTGCCGGGTTTCACTTTGTCTTTATATTTTTTAATTTGCGCCAGCCAGATGAAATTTTTTTCATGCTTCAGAATTTTTTTTGCGCGCAGTGTGTCGAGCACTTGTTCAAAGGCAGAACCGGTGGGAATAAAAATGAGTTGAGATTTTTTTATTTCTGAAGATGTATTCGGCAGGTAGAGTATTCGGTAGCCGAGGTAAGCGGCAGTTCCTCCCGTGAGCAGAAGAAAAAACAGAAGCCACAAAATAATTTTCAGGAATATGTTTCTTTTTTTCTTCGCCATTTATTTTTTCAATCTCATTTGTATTGCAAGCGCCTGTTCGTTCTTCGGATTTATTTTCAGAATTCTTTTCACGCAGGCAAGCGCCTCGCTGTTCTTTTTTTCATAGAGCAAAAGACCTGCTTTGTTGAGCAATGCCTGTTCGTAATCGGGGTCGAGCGCGATGGCTTTGTCATAAAATGAATTTGCTTTTTCCGCGTTTCCGTTTTGAAGATAAATAAATCCGAGATTGCACCACGCGGCTGTATAATTTGAATCTTCCGAAAGAATTTTCCCGTATAACTTCTGCGCTTCTTCTTTTTTATTCTTGCTGAGAAGATTTAGGGCAAGTTTATTTATAAAATCCAGATTGTACGGAGCAAGTTCCATCGCTTTTTTGTAAAACGGCTCAGCGGCTTTACTATTTCCAGAATGAGAAAAGGATTCACCTATTTCATAGCAAGCCCATGCATCTTTGTTGTCGTACGAAGCATGCACAAGAATTTTTTTAAGCATTTTTTTCTCTCCAACTGCCTTCGCATAAAAAATTATTTTAACAAAGTCCTCTTTCAGAAAATATAATCTTGTAAGCAAGCGAATGTTTTTTTCAATTTCATCCGGTGAATTATCGGGCAGATATTTTTTTGCCGAATCGAGAAAAGCAGCACTGTGCGTGAACTTTTCAAACTGGTTCATGTATGCTTCCGCCAACACCTGCGGCTCCGGATTTTTTTCATTGATGGCGAATAGACCGATAAATTTTTTGACAGAGGAAGCATCTACTTTCTTCTGCGGCTTTCGAATGAAATGGTCGGTAATGGTTACATGCGGAATATCTATTGAACCGCTCTTAGGCATGTGGCAGCCAACGCAGTTATCCTGTTTCAAGTTTCTGGTTTCAGGTTTTTCGCTGCATACTATTTGTATTTTATTTCCGTGACAATTCTTGCAGGCATTATTAAAAACTTCTTTGCCGGTAACTTTCACACTCACATGAGGATTATGGCAGGTAACGCAAGTCAATCCATTTTTATATGGTTTGAGTTGTTGGTCGGGATTTGAAATCCCGACCAGCGAAGTTTTAATAAAACATTTGCTTTGTTTTAATCTCTCTGCATGTGATGCCATGATGAAATCATCTTCACCGTTTTCATACTTGGGAAGAAAAACATCCATCACCTCCGAGAGTTTCATTCCCGGGCGAAAATCGTAAAATGATTTTCCTTCTTTCAGCACCGCGTTTCCCTGCAAATGGCAGCGCTGGCAAACATCAAACTGCAAATCAACCGGAAGTTTTGCGGGGTTCACAATGGAATAATCAATTTCTTTAGAAGTGTCAACCGCAATGCCCGCTTCTTTTTCTTTCACATGAATTTCTCCCGGACCGTGGCATCGCTCGCAGCCGATTCCATTAGGAACGGAATTGAATTTATTTTCCGAGCCCATTACAAAATCGGGAAAAGAGTTGTGGCAACTCATGCATTCCAACCCGATGATGCGCGCGAAACGTTTGTTGTAACCGTTTTCAAAACCGGGAGGCAAATCCCATTCTTCTTTCTGCGTATAAAATGTAGCGGGCATCTGATGCAGATAACCGTTCGTGCGGAAAAGATGCGAGTTGGTATGCTGCCCCGAGCCGATGATGTAATCCGCTTTCTCCGTTCGCTTGTGCACAGTGTCTTTTCCCTGCAAACGAAACTCGAGAATGTTCAGTGTGTCGCCATTCCAGAACGGATGATAATATAAATCAGAAAATTTATCATAGACGATTGCGTGCGCGCCAAACTTTGCAGAAGATTTTTTCTTCGTTGCGTTGTCGAATGATTTTCCCATTCCTGTTTCAATGAACGTTTCGTATTTATCGTAATGGCATTGCTTGCATTTTGCCATGCCCACATAGTTTACTTCGGCAGAAAGATTTTTATAAGTTTTCATTTCCGAAGTTTTATTTTCTTTCTCTTCAGAAGAACCGCAGTGAAAAACGGAAAAGACAATAATGAGAAGAAGAGAAGACAGAAAAATATTTCTGAGAAGAGAATACATTGGCTGCAAAAATATACTTTGGAAACGAAAGAAGAATTAATGATTCATCAACTCAAGAAACAATTCATGGTTTTTCCTGTTTGTAATTTTAAATTTATTCTTCCTGAAAAGTTTTATGCTGGCAATATTGTCTTTTGAAATGGTGCAGCATAGTTTTTTCAGATTGAGAATTTCAAAGCAATAGGTTGCAAGAAGCGATACTGCTTCGGAGGCATAGCCGTTCGCGCGGAAATTTTTATCAATCAGAATTCCTATTCCCGATTTTCGTTCGCGTTCGCTAAAATCAAAAAGGTCAATGCAGCCGATACTATTTCTCTCCGCCTCTTTTGCGGAAGGCGATAATTCAATCATCCACCGCAATTGCCCCTCGAGGTAAATATCGTGCCGGCTTGAAATAAATTTTTTGATTTCTTTTTTAGTAAATGGTTTTTCTGTTCCGCTCATTTTCCAATGCGATGTATCGTTCTCCCATTTATGCAGCATAGCGGCATCGGTGGGCTGCATATAACGAAGAATTATTTTTTCTCCACGAAGAAACATGCTGATAAAGATTTAAACCGTTACAAGAGATGAGTTGCGGATGGCTTCGTGCACATCGTTCACTTCGTATTTATTCAACTCAAAAGAATTTCCGGATAAATAGTTACCGAGATTCAGATGGTAAATTTCTTTCACTGCCTTGCGTTCGCTTAGTTTCGGAAGAAGGTCAAAAATCAGGTTCACATTTTTTTTCTCCGTGCTGTAAATAGAATGGCAGAAATCAGCAATGGGCGTGAGGCACGTGGCAATGCCCACATCTGCGCGCGGATATGCCAACATGCAGTGGCGGATTTCATCCTGCAGTTGTTCGAGCGTGAAAACAAGAGGAAGCGCAAGGCGGATAAAAACAGTTTCAATTTTTTTCCTTCGGATTAAATGAAGAAGCGAAGAAAGTTCTCCGTCCACCGTTGCGCCTTTCACGCTGAGGCTAAAAATTTTTCCGTGAACCGACACAAGCAGGTGAGGAGGAATGCGCGCGGCATACAGCAAAACAAGAAACACATCGTTGTGCAGAAGCGTTTCCTTGGCGGGAAGAATGTTTTGAATCCTGTAAAGTTGCTTCATGCGGGCGAATGTAAGAATAAAGGAAGAATGTCCCGAAGGGACTTCTTCGGAGGAAAAGCGGAAGGTTGGAAAGTGATGCAGATAAATTTATAGTTGTTCACAAAAAAACTTCTGTATCTTTGAATCATCAAAGCCATCATTAAAACAGACAATAAAAGATGAAAACAATAATTGTAAATGTTCCTGATAAAGAAGAAAACTTTTTTCTGACTTTACTGAAAAAAGTTCACCTGAAGCCGCACGTTTTAGAAAAAGAGGACGAAGATTTAATTGCCAAATGGATTGACGAAGGAATGGAAAGCGGAGAAGTTTCGGAAGAAGAAATTTTTGAAACTTTGAGAAAGAATGGAGCTAAGATATGAAGGGCAATTTAAGAGGGATGTATCTCATTGCAATTCTGAATTAGCAGATGAAATTCGCAAAGCAATATTCAATGTAAAAAGTGCTCATAAGGTTTCTCAAATACAAAATCTTGTCAAGCTGAAAAAATACAAGACACATTACAGAATAAAAGTTGCGAAACACTACAGAATTGGAATTATCATTCGCGGAAACATAGTTTGGTTTGCACGTTTCGGACATAGAAATAATTTTTACAAAAAACTTTTTCCATAAATTAAATTTTTTTCCAATGAAAACAAAAAATATTTTTACCGCAACAGTTTGCATTATTGCCTGCTGCCTACTGCCTACTGCCTACTCTTTTTCCCAGGGAACATGGTCTCAAAAAGCAAACTTTGGAGGAACGGGAAGATATATAGCTGTTGGTTTTTCAATTGGAACAAAAGGATATATAGGAACAGGATATGACGGTGCATATAAAAATGATTTTTGGGAATGGGACCAAGCAAACAATATTTGGAGCCAAAAGGCAAACTTTGTAGGCACAGCAAGAGATAATGCAACTGGCTTTTCTATTGGTACGAAGGGATATATCGGAATAGGATTCGATGGTGCTAACAAAAATGATTTTTGGGAGTGGGATCCATCAATAAATATTTGGACTCAAAAAGCGAATTTTGGTGGAACGGCAAGAAGAGAAGCTGTCGGTTTTTCCATCGGCACAAAGGGATATATCGGAACAGGATACGATGGCGTTATGAAGCAGGATTTTTGGGAATTTGATCCTTCAACAAATGTATGGACTCAAAAAGCTAACTTTGGCGGAACTGCAAGATATGAAGCTATAGGTTTTTCTATAGGCGCTAAGGGATATATCGGAACGGGATCTGATGGATCAACTCTAAAGCAGGATTTTTGGGAATGGGACCAGGCAACAAATGTTTGGACTCAAAAAGCAAACTTTACCGGAACAGTAAGAAGATTAGCTACTGGCTTTTCTATTGGCACTAAAGGATATATTGGAATTGGAAGTGATATTTCTAATACACCTTATCAAGATTTCTGGGAGTGGGATCAAGGAACAAATGTATGGACTCAAAAAGCAAATTTTGGTGGAACGGCAAGATACGCAGCTGTTGGATTTTCAATCGGTACAAAAGGATATATCGGAACAGGAGTAACTTACAAACAAGATTTCTGGGAATTCGCTCCCTTGTGCAACCTCACCGTTACGGTTAACGCCACCCCCGCTTCGTGCGCAAACAGCAGCGGCACTGCCAATGCAATTGTTTCGGGAGGAAATTCACCCTACACTTATCTCTGGAACACAGGCGATGTGGTTCCGACTATTGCCGCGCTGGCTGCCGGCACTTACCGCGTGAATGTTACCGATGCGGCAGGATGTTTTTCTTTTGCCGATGGGCTGGTTACCAACAGCAATGGTCCCGCCATAAGCGTAACCGGCTTGCAAAATATTTCGTGCAACGGATTATCGGATGGAGCCATTAATATTACAGTAACAGGCGGCAATCCTCCTTACAATTACAAGTGGAGCAACGGAGCCGCCACGCAAAACATCAGCGCGCTGGCTTTCGGTCCCTATGATATTACGGTGAGTGATGCATCCAACTGCATTGCGCAGCAAAGCATTCTCATTACTCAGCCCGCACCTCTTTCCATAAAGGACTCGGTGATTAATTCTTCCTGCGCGCAGTTCAACGGAGAAGGGTATGCGCTGGTGAGCGGAGGAACGCAGCCGTATTCTTATACATGGAGCAATGCTTCTGTTACCCCTTTCATCACCGGTGTGAATGCCGATATTTACCAGGTGGTTGTTACCGATGCGAACAACTGCAAAAAATCCAAGTGGGTGGATGTTGCCGATAGCACAGGTCCGCTTGCTTTTTTAGACAGCATTGAATCAGTTGCCTGCGGAGACAGTGGTGCCGCGTGGGTAACGGCTCAGAACCCTGCCAATGTGTGGGGCTACTGGTGGACGAACGGCACCACGCAGAAGGACTTAACAGGAGTTCCTGCGGGAGTGTATGGCTGCAAGGTGCAGGATTTCAGCGGATGCAAATATACATGGAATGTAAAAATTCCTCCGGTGCTTCCTCCGCTCAAGCCCATCTGTCTGGTTACGGTTGATACTTCCAGTAAAATGAATATTGTGGTGTGGGAAAAACCAACCAACGCGCTGTTCATTCATCGGTTCAATGTGTACCGCGAATCATCGGCACCCGGTGTTTACCAATTGATTGATTCCGTTCTATGGACGAGTTTAAGCGTATATTTTGATTCCGTTCCCGACCCCAACAACCGATGGGCGAAGTACAGGGTTTCCATGGTGGATGATTGCGGAAAAGAAGGACCGATGAGCCCCGAAAACAAAACCATTCACCTGGCGCTTCAGCCCACCTCCAACAACCTGCATCACGATTTGATTTGGGATGCGTATGACGGGTTTGCATTTTCCTATTATCATATATATAGGAAAGCAAATACAAACGGAGCGTGGAAGTTAATTGACTCCGTTCTCGCGAATGTTACCGCATATTCCGACACCGCTTTTAATTCGCTCGACACGAATTATTACCACGTGGATGTGGATGCTCCGCAGGGCGGCTGCACTCCGAGCATTAAAAATCCAACCACATTTGCCACCAACCTGAATACTTCGCGCTCCAATATTTACAAAGTAACCGATTCCACCACGGTGGGAATGAACGAAGCCAACCTGGGGAAATTTATTTCGGTGTATCCGAATCCGTCAACGGGGGAGTTTACTGTTTCCAGTTTACAGTTTCCGGTTAAAGACATTGAGGTGTATGATATTTATGGAAAGAAAGTATATCAGACAACTGTAAACCGAAAACAGGAAACTCTAAACCTGAGCGCAGCGGGCAGCGGCATTTACTTCCTTCAACTGAAAACCGAACGCGGAACGGTTACGAAAAAACTTGTGCTGAGCAGGTAGGAGCCAAAGATTACTCAATCACCACCTTCTCCGTATAAACTTTTTCTGCAGCTCCTTCGGCTCCGCTCAGGACAAGCTTCACAAAATAAATTCCTTTGGGCTGAGAAGATAAATTTATTCGCTTTGTGTTTTTACAACTGCTTTTGTAAAATGTTTTTCTCCTATATCCAGTTTTATAAAATATACTCCGGGAGTAAGAGAAGAATCATCAAAGCGTAAATTATGTTCTCCTGCTTCATATTTGCTGTTTGCAATTGTTTCTATGGCTTGACCGTAAGAATTATATATAGATATTTTAACATCGGATGATTTTTCGAGCAGGAAATCAATATGTAAATGGTCAATAAAAGGATTTGGGTAATAAGTGAATTTTATATTATTATCCTCAATAATTGGTTTCTCTATCTGAGCATTATTTTTTTCTCCTCCCCCTGAACCGGAATTATTTTGCTGACGGAAACTATTGCCGGGATGATCACATCCGTGCACAAATAAGCGAACATTGCTACCAGCAGAAAATATAACATTACCCTGAGAAGTATTAACATCTATTGGCGCACCATTAGTTGAAAAAGCATCAGCACCTCGCACTTGAATATTGCTGCCTGAGCTTGCGGTTGCATTAGTAATTGTAACATTATACGCTTCATAAAATCCAGATGAAATACTACCTGTTTTTGTAAGAGTTGGAGGAGGACAATATAAATCAGATTCCCAGAGCCCCCTTCCAAAAGTTGCAGCTCGTATTTTATTAGCCGGATAATTTATTTCAAGTTCACTTACCACTACATTAGGGAATCCATTATTAAAAGGAACCCATGCATTCATGCCTGCATTTCTATAATATAC
>JACQAL010000033.1 GCA_016195025.1 Bacteroidota bacterium
AGTTCGCCAATGTTTCCTTTAGAATCCTCGTAGAGGGCGCTGTGCCATGCCACTTTGCGCAAATCCTTGTCTTCAAAATGCACCGTGAAAAATCCGCGTTTGGCATCGCCCATGTATTTGAACTGGTCTGCCGAAGGCACATTGCTGTCGGCAGTAATGGCGGTGTAAATGCGCGTGGCTTTCACATCATCGGGGTTGCCCTTGCCTTTTTTATTCGGATGATGCACTTCGAGCGTGTGCAGCAGGTGCATGGTTTTTTTCACCGCGAGTTCGGGCTCTTTGCCGGTGGCGGTGGTTTTTTGTGTTCGGGTGGAATCGGCAAGCACGGTGCCGCGCTTTACATGAAACTTTTCGCAATCGGCAACCGAACCGAATGCGCCCACTTTATCAAGCAGTTTATGCCCTATGGTTTTATCGTGGTCATAGAGCAGGCAGTTTTTAATGTTCTGCTTCAGCAGGGTGGTAATGTCGGTGGTGCGCGAAACTTTTTTGTCAATCCATTTTAAGTAAAGCGGGTTGTCAATGTTCCGGAAAGCCGTCCACTGCTGGCTTTCTGCCTGTGTCCATCCCCAGGTTAAATAGCGGTTATTCTGGGTTTGGTAGTCATCCGTATCATCCACGTAATCGTGGAATTTGGGAATGCTGGTGGGAATTCTCCCGTGTGCTCTTGTACTCATGGCATTAATTTTTTTTAGTTATTATTTGTTTTTACATTTTTTGCAACGAATAGTGCCGTTTGAGACGTCTCACAGTAAGTTTGAGACGTCTCACAGCAAGTTTGAGACGCCTCACAGCAAGTTTGAGATTTCTCAAAATAAGTTTGCGCTTTCTCTAAATAAGTTTGCGCTTTCTCCCGGTGAAGCGGAGAATACTCCAACAGCGCCAGAGATGCCTCAAGGTAACTTTCCATTAACTCAAGATAAATTTGAGATGACTGAATTTTATTTTCTTCTTTTCCCGATTTCATTTTTGCTTGCCTTGAATTCATACTATAAAGGTAAAACGCCCTTTCATTATTTGCAAATGGTTTTGCAGTATATTTCATACTGCACATGCAGTATTTTTTATACTGCATTTTTAGAAATACAACAGAACATCGGGATGAATGGAAGGTTGGAAGAAAAGGCATTCTTCTTGTTAAGTAAAATATTAATAAGGTAGAATCGTTAAAGCAATTGCAATGAGTGAAGAGAAAAAGAAAATAGACCTGAAAAAAATTATTGGCGCGCTGCTGCGCGCGGGCTATGAACTTACCAAACGCCAGGCGGAAATATTCCTGCTGATTGCCCAGGGAAAAAAAGATAAGGAAATTGCCGGCTTGCTTTATATTGCGCCCTCCACCGTGCGCACGCATCACGAATGTATTTTCAAAAAACTTGCCGTGCACAGCAAAGCCGAATTAGCCGAACTGGCAAAACAACTTGGGCTGCTGCCTGTAAGCATTCCGTTTTCGGAGAATTGAAAAGAAAAAATAGTTGCACGAAATTTGTTTTACAGGTGAAAAAAGGAAAAAGATGGGAAAGAACAAATACCACGAACAACAGAAAGCCGCGCAGGATGCCCGCAAGAAAAAGAAACCATGCCGGAATAAGGCAGCGTATAAAACCGAAGAGGAAGCATATCAGGAAGGACAAAGAACTTACCACTGCCCTCACTGCGGCAAATGGCACCGCAGCGGAAGTTTGGCAACACTTATGAGCGACCTGAAAAAGAAAAAGAAAAGGAAAAGAAAGTTATAATACGTACGGGCAATAATTCCGCAATCACGCATCAATCTTAGCATACTTAGCATTCCTTTCAATAAATTCCCTGCGGGGCGGAACATCATCGCCCATCAGCATTGAAAAAATTCTATCCGCTTCGGCAGCAGATTCAATTGTAATTTTTTTGAGAATGCGGTTTTCGGGATTCATGGTGGTTTGCCATAATTGTTCCGCATTCATTTCTCCTAAGCCCTTGTAGCGCTGCACTCCTACTAAATGTTCTTTGCCTTCACCTCCTGCCAATTCTTTAATATGATTCTGGCGCTGCTCTTCGTTCCAGCAATAGCGTTCTTCCTTTCCTTTCTTCACCAAATAAAGCGGAGGAGTTGCAATATAGATATAGCCCTGCTCGATGAGTTCTTTCATATAGCGGAAAAAGAAAGTCATAATCAGAGTTGTGATATGGCTTCCGTCCACGTCCGCATCGGTCATGATGATTATTTTATGATAGCGGAGTTTCGCGATGTTAAGTTTTGTTTCGGTCTCGTTGGTTTCTTCGTTTTTAATTTCCTCGCGTGAAACTCCTATCGCAGTAAACATATTTCGGATTTCTTCGTTGTCATAAATTTTATGCTCCATCGCTTTTTCCACGTTCAATATTTTTCCGCGCAGCGGAAGTATCGCCTGGAAAGCACGGTTCCTTCCCTGCTTGGCAGTTCCTCCTGCCGAGTCACCCTCCACTAAAAAGATTTCGCATTTGCCCGGGTCGCTGTCGGAACAATCAGCCAGTTTTCCGGGAAGCCCTGTTCCTGTGAGCGCGCCTTTCCGCTGCACGAGTTCTCTTGCCTTGCGTGCGGCATTGCGCGCTTCCGCGGCAAGAATTACTTTGCTCACCAATATTTTTGCCGAGCGCGGAGTTTCTTCGAGATAATTCTGGAGAGTTTCATTCACCATGGATTCCACTGCGCCCATCACTTCGGCATTGCCGAGTTTTGTTTTTGTTTGTCCTTCGAATTGCGGCTCCTGCACTTTCACGGAAATCACCGCAGTTAATCCTTCTCGGAAATCGTCTCCGTCTAATTCGAATTTCAATTTATCCAGCATGCCTGATTTCTCCGCGTATTTTTTCAGCGTGCGCGTTAATGCTTTTCTGAATCCCGCAAGGTGAGTTCCTCCTTCGTGCGTGTTAATGTTGTTTACATACGAATGAAGGTTTTCATTGTACGAAGTGTTGTACTGCATGGCAATTTCGATGGGAGTTCCGTTGCGCTCGCCTTCCATATAAATCACATCGTCAATCAGGCGCTCGCGCGTTGCGTCAATGTAGCGCACGAACTCTTTCAGTCCGCCTTCGGAATGAAAAGTTTCGGTGAGAGGATTTCCTGCTTCATCTTTCTCGCGCAAATCAGTAAGCGTAATTATTATTCCGCGGTTCAGAAAAGAAAGTTCGCGCAGGCGCGAAGCCAGCGTTCCGTAATTGTATTCGCTCACTATGAAAATCGTGTCATCGGGCTTAAAAGTGACAATCGTTCCTGTTTTATCCGAAGTGCCGGTTTCTTTCACATCGTACTGCGGAATTCCTTTCTGATATTCCTGCTGAAAGATTTTCCCTTCGCGGTGAACTTCTGCTTTCAGATGATTAGAGAGTGCGTTCACAACCGAAACGCCTACACCGTGCAATCCGCCTGAAACTTTATACGAGTCCTTGTCAAACTTTCCTCCTGCGTGAAGCACAGTCATCACCACTTCCAGCGCTGACTTTTTTAATTTCGGCTGAATGTCGGTTGGAATTCCGCGTCCGTCATCTTTTACGGTGATGGAATTATCTTCGTGAATAAAAACTTCTATGTTTTTGCAATGGCCAGCGAGCGCTTCGTCAATGGAATTATCCACCACTTCATACACAAGATGATGAAAACCTTTCGTGCTCACATCCCCGATATACATCGCGGGGCGTTTGCGAACCGCTTCCAATCCTTCGAGAACGGTAATGCTTTCACCGGAATAATCTCCGGATTTTTTCTTTATTTCTGCTGTTGTTTCTGACATGCTATTTAAAGTTTTTGGCGATTAATTTTTATGTGCGCTAATGTAACGATTCCACTTTACTTGTATTGTATTTCACCTATGAAAAAGGGGGTACTTATTAACATTTTTATACTCAAAAAGAGGAAGTTAAAACTTATAGTTTTTAGACCGAAAATTACCTGAAATCATGTAATGTTCCGAAGGAATCCCTTCGGGAGAATTCTTACTTTTGGCAACGATGGATTCAGGAAAAAATTTTACAATAGTTGGTGCCGGATTGGTTGGCTCTTTACTTGCAATCTATCTTTCCAAGCACGGATATAAAATTTCTGTTTACGAACGCAGGCCTGATATGCGGAAAAATAAAATGTCAGCCGGGCGTTCTATTAATCTTGCTCTGAGCGACCGCGGTTGGAGAGGATTGGAAGGAGTGGGCATTGATGATGAAGTGCGCAAAATTGGAATTGCGATGAAAGGAAGAGAGATTCATAACTTAGATGGAACAATTGCCTTTCAGCCCTACGGAAAACATCACCAGGCGAATTATTCGGTGAGTCGCGGGGGATTAAATTGTTTGTTGATGGATTTGGCGGAGAAGAATGGAGCGAAAATATTTTTTGACGAACGCTGCACGCATGTGAATTTGAAAACTGCTGCTGTTACATTTGAGAATACACATACGAAAAGAAATTCTACTGCTACGAGCGATAGAATTTTTGGAACGGACGGAGCTTTTTCCGCTTCGCGTTTGTCTATTCAATTAGGCACGGATAGATTTTCCTATTCTCAAACGTATCTTGACCACGGCTATAAAGAGTTAACGATTGCTCCCAATGCGAAAGGAAATTTCGCGATGAACGCAGATACCTTACACATCTGGCCGCGAGGACAGTATATGCTGATTGCGCTTCCGAATCTTGATAAAACTTTTACCTGCACTTTATTTTTTCCGTTCGAAGGAGAAAAATCTTTTGCCACGATTGATACCGAAGAAAAAGTAAAAAAGTTTTTCAATGAAATGTTTGCCGATGCAGTTCCGCTCATGCCTACATTGGTCGAAGATTATTTCCGAAACCCTCCTGCTTCGCTTGCAACCATCCGCTGTTTCCCATGGAGTTTCGAAGATAAACTTCTCCTTCTTGGAGATGCCGCGCATGGTATCGTTCCATTCTTCGGACAGGGAATGAATTGCGGATTTGAAGATTGTGTAGTACTGAATAAATTAATGGATAAGTACGGTGAGGACTGGAAAAATATTTTCCACGAGTTTGAAACGCTGCGCAAGCCCGATGGAGATGCAATCGCAGAACTCGCTGTAGAAAATTACATCGAGATGCGCGATAAAGTTGCCGACCCAAAATTTCTTCTTCAGAAAAAAATTGAAGCCCGCTTCTCCGAAAAATATCCTGATAAATGGACTCCGCTCTATGCAATGGTCACTTACCGCACTGACCTGCGCTACTCAGAAGCATTAACCAAAGGCAAAGCCCAGGAAGAAATAATGAAGAAGATTATGGCAATGCCGGGGATTGAAAGCAAGTGGGATTCGGAAGAAGTGGAGAAGGAAATTCTGAAAATGATTTAAGCAGGAGTTTCCGCGCCCATTGGGGTTTCGCTGCGCTCAACAAAATACATTTCTATTTCTCCTTTGTTCTTTGCCGGAATTTTTCCGCGGAACTTGAATTCTAATCCTTCAAGGTTTTGAAAACCTTGAAGGATTTGATAGGTTGCTCCTGAAATATTTATTTTCCCTGCTTCACCTGAAGATTCCATTCTGCTGGCGGTGTTCACGGTATCTCCCCAAATATCGTAAGCGAATTTTTTATCACCCACCACTCCGGCTGTGACAGGTCCTGAGTGAATTCCAATTCGTAAATTCCATTTTCCATTTCGTGCAATCATCCATTGCTGAATTTCCAATCCCGCCTTCACAATATTTTCTGCGTGATTTGTGTTGGAAGTGGGCAATCCACTGGCGCACATGTAGGCATCTCCGATTGTTTTGATTTTTTCAATGTTATACTTGGAAATTATTTCGTCAAACTTTTTGAATAGAAAATCTAATTCGGAAACTAATTCTTCCGCAGAAAGTTTTTCGGCAATGGCGGTGAATCCTTTGAAGTCGGTAAACATTACAGTTACACTCTCGTAATATTTTGATGATGCTTTTCCTTTTTGCTTCAACTCTTTTGCTGTTTCAACAGGAAGAATGTTCAATAAAAGTTTTTCGCTCTTCTTTCTTTCCCTGAAAATAAATATCGAAAGTAAAACAACTATCAACAATCCACCAACTACTGACCAGATAATAATCTTCTGACGGTTCAACTGGGCATCTTGTAATTCTTTGTCCTTATTTAATAAGGTAATCTGCTGTTCTTTCTTCTCAGTTTCATACTTGGTTTGCATTTCGGTGATTTGCTTGGAGGATTCCTCATTCAGCAAAGAATCTTTCATATCCGAAAACAGTTTGTGATATTCGTACGCGTTTTTGAAATCGTTTTTTCTGGAATACACTTCGGATAAAATCTTGTATCCATCGCTCAACTGTGGCTTTGCCTGAATTTCTTTTGCAACAGACAGACCTTTCATCAGATATTCCAATGCCTTAGGGTAATTATTCTGCCTGTAATAAAGTTGCCCGATATTCATAAGTGAATTGCCAATGCCGTTTTTGTTATTTGTTTCTTCAAATAAATCCAGCGACTTTAAAAAATATTTCAAGGAGGAAGATTCGTCTCCTAATTTTAAATAATCATCTCCAAGAATTACCAGTGATTCTGCTGTTCCTTTTTTGTCATTGATTTCCTCGCGCACTTTTAACGCGCGAAGATGATAATCCAGCGCCTCGCGATAACTTCCTTTCTTTGAAAAAACTTCCCCGATATTATTAAGCGAAATGCCGATGCCTTCTTTATCGCCAATCTCTTCCCGGATTTTCAGTGACTTTAAAAAGTAGTCAAGCGAATTGGTGAAATCACCTTCTTCACCATACACCATTCCCATATTGCTGAAAGAAGAAGCCACACCCTGCTTGTCGTGCATTGCTTCGCGCGTTTTGAGCGCAGCAAGATAATTTTCCAGTGCCTTTGAAAATTTTCCCTGATGGTAATACACATTGCCGACATTATTCAACACCGCGGCAATTCCGGCTGAATCTTTTATTTCCTTATATATACTTAAGGAAGAAAAATTATTTTCCAGTGCTTTGTCATATTCTCCCCGGTAGCGGTAAATAGTGCCGATGGTATTATAACTTGAAGCGATGAATTTTTTATTCCCCAGTTTTTTTCCTAACGCCAGCGCCTGATTAGCATACTCCATTGCCGGTTCAGGTTTTTTTCTGCTGAGCAGGGTAGATAAATGCAGTAGGATTTTTTCTTTGCTTGAATCTTCTTTAGCGGATGAAAGAATATTTTTCAGCGAATCGATTTTTACCTGTTGGGAAAAGGAAAAAAGTGGAATCAGAATTACAAGCAGTAAAAAATAGTTAATCTGGTTTAGCATCTTTATAAAATTTTTATCCCTATCACCATGATATCATCTGTCTGCTCCATGCTTCCGCGCCAGTTTTCAATGTACTCATTCAAATATTTTTTCTGCTCTGCCATTGATTTATTCTGGATAGACATCAACACTTCTTTGAATTTTTTTGTCATAAGTTTTTTCTCCGTAGGGCTAAACTGGTCAGCAAAGCCATCGCTGAACAAATAAAAGGTTGTCGGCTCAGAAATCGAAATCGTTGTAGAAGCATACGGAGCGCTTCCGATTTCTTTTACTCCTGCAATGGAATAACGCTCTCCTTTTACTTCATTAAAATTTCCGTTTACGAAATAATATAATGGACGAACTGCTCCGGAAAATTGAACTTCACTTTTTTGTTTATTAATGGAAATAATTGCAGCGTCCATTCCATCTTTGGAATCGCGCTTTGTAATATCCCTGTTCAGCGAAAGAAGAACTTGCTTGTGCAACTCATCTAAAATTTTAGAAGTGTCAGTTATTCCCTGCTCACTCACAATTCTTTTCAAATGATTATGCCCGACCATGCTCATGACAGCGCCCGGAACTCCATGACCGGTGCAATCCACTGCAGCAACAATTATTTTTCCTTCTACTTCGGAAAAGAAATAAAAATCTCCGCTCACAATATCTTTCGGCTTGAAGAGAACAAAACTTTCAGGCAACATTTTTTTAATTTGTTCTTCAGATGGAAGAATGGCATCCTGAATCCTTTTCGCGTAATTAATAGAATCGGTAATGTCTTTATTTTTTTCTTCAATGACTTTTTTCTGCTGAACGACTTCTTTTGTCCGCTCGGTAACTTGTATTTCTAAATTCTCTTTTTGTTTAGCAAGTATTTCCTGCTTTTCTTTTTCCTGCGCTATTGATTTCGCGGATAAATCTTCTACTTCAATTAATTTCTTCTGAAGTTTTTTATTTGTCCGCGCAGAATCGCGGGCGAGGTAAACACTCATGGATAACGGAATTGCAATGGTTGCGTAGGTAAAGAGCAATCCGATTAAAGCCCCCATCCATCCGCGCGCGGTGATCATGGTGTTTCCACCTGTTGCGTTTAGGATTCCAAGGATGAGAAGAAATAAAACGGTGGTGATGATTCCTACTCCGATTATCCACGCGCCATCGCGTTTTTTAATGATGGCAGTGATGATGATTCGAAGCGATTCGATTGCAAAAAGTGACATGATAAAAATTCCTCTGTAAGGCACCTGCACATGAAATATTTTCAAAACAAAATCTGCGATGAAAATGGAAATCCAAAGCCAGAATATTTTCGGAATTTTATTATTGAGAATGGTGTAGAGCATAGCGAAAAGCGCGGGCATGTAAAAATCCTGTGTTAGTTCCATGGGTGTTGCGATGGACATGGTAACATCCGGATTCAGAATGTCGAGATTGATAGTAAGCAGTCCAAAAAAAGTTCCGAATGCTCCCGAGAAAATGCTGTAGAATAAATTCGCTTTGTTTGCGCGATAAAACAAAAACATCATGAAGTGAAGAATGCTCAGCGCAATAAAAAAAGTGAAGTAGAAAATAAAAATTACAGTTACAGCTAAGGATCCGGTGTATTTAAATAGTTGGCTTTCCCTGAATTTTCCAATCTTCATATCAAAACCAGCGAGATCGTTGATGTGTTTGTTAAAATATTTCATCGCGGTGGAATTTGCATAGCGCACGGCAATCACATTATCTGTTTTTGTAAAAAGAATATCCAACGGAAGATGCTGCGGGTCGAAATGAATTTCAGCCGCGGGATTCGCAGTATTTATTTTTCCGAGTTTATGAATAAGTTTTCCATTCAGATAAAATTCTGAAGCGCCATTTTGTGAAATCATCAGCGCGAGCGTTTGATTCAGCAGAGAAGTATCAACATGCAGGTGAATCCGAAACCAATAAACTCCGCTAAAAGTTTTCTCAGTCATTTTAGATAAATCGCAATCCGGAACTATTGTGTCCCACTTACTGTCATCAAATTCTGATTTCGACCAGAGAGAATCATCTCCCTTTTTGTAAATCCAGTTTTTATCTATGAGAAGTCCTGGATCAGAGTATGTATTTTCAGCAACTACGGGAAGAGAATCCAGTTTGAAAACGCGCTGATTTTGAGAATAAGAAAAATAATAAGCGAAGAAAAAAAGAAGAATAGAAAAAACTTTTTTCATTGCTCAAATGTATTACTTCTTTCTGAAGTATATCTGCATCGGCACTCCGCAGAAATCAAATTTCTCCCGCAGTTTGTTTTCCAGAAACCGGCTGTAAGATTCTTTAATAGCCTTCGGAAAATTGCAATAGAAAATAAAAATGGGAGTGTTGGCAGGAATCTGAACTGCGTGAGAAATCTCAACCAGTTTTCCTTTTTCCGATGACGGCTGGTTTGCTTCGATAACCGGAAGCATGGTCTCATTCAATTCTTCGTCTAAAATTTTTTTCTTTCGATTCTGAAAAACTTTTTCCGCTGTCTCAACTACTTTCATAATGCGCTGTTTCTCCAGCGCGGAAATAAAAAGCACAGGAACATCGCTGAACGGAGCAATTTTTTCTTTCACATAATTTTCAAAAGCTTTTGCCGTTTCAGTTTTCTTTTCAATCAAATCCCATTTGTTCACGAGGATCACAACTCCTTTTTTGTTTCGCTCGGCAAGACGGAAAATATTCACATCCTGCGCTTCCATTCCCAATTGTGAATCGAGCATCAGCAACACCACATCGCATTCTTCTATGGAACGGATGGCGCGCAGGTTGGAATAAAATTCCACGTCATCTTCAAATTTTCTTTTCTTTCTTATTCCCGCTGTGTCAATCAACAAAAATTCGCGGTTGTATTTTTTATAGTGCGTATGAATCGCATCGCGCGTAGTTCCAGCAACGGGAGTTACGATGGCGCGCTCTTCGCCCAGTAAAATATTCAGCAGAGAAGATTTTCCCGCGTTCGGTCTTCCAACAATGGCGTATTTCGGAAGATGAGAAAAATCATCCGCCTTTTTATCGGGGAAAGAAGAAATCACTTTATCCAGCAGTTCTCCTGTTCCTCTTCCGGTCATGGAAGAAATGCAATGCACATCTCCCATTCCGAGTTTGTAAAATTCTCCCGATTGATTTTCTTTTTCGTGTGTATCGGCTTTGTTGGCAACAAGAAATATTTTTTTCTCTTTGGAATTTTTCATGATGGAAGTCCGCAGAAGAGACGCGACTCTTTCATCCTGCGCGGTGAGTCCTGCCATCACATCAACAAGAAATAAAATTATATCTGCTTCTTCCAAAGCAATTTCAACTTGCCTTCTGATTTCTTTTTCGAAAACATCCGAGGAACCGAAAACATATCCTCCTGTGTCAATCAGAGAAAATTCTATTCCGTTCCATTCCGATTTTCCATAGTGGCGGTCGCGCGTAACACCTGCAACTTCATCCACAATTGCTTTGCGCATGCCGAGCAAGCGATTGAAGAAAGTTGATTTACCCACGTTCGGGCGACCGACTATTGCAACAGTGTTTGACATCTGCTAAATACTAATTTGTACGAATGTACTAATCGCTTCTTATTCGAGGTAGCCAAACTTTTTCAGTTTGTTTTCTTTTTCCCGCCAGTCCTTTTCCACTTTCACAATGGTTTCGAGAAAAACTTTTTTGTCGAGGAATAATTCTATTTCTTCTCTTGCTTTCGTACCGAGTTTCTTCAACGCGCTTCCCTGTTTGCCTATGAGAATTGCTTTTTGTCCTTCGCGCATTACGTAAATGATGGCGCGGATGCGGATAATATTTTCTGCTTCTTTGAATTCCTCCACTACAACTTCTGTAGAATACGGAATCTCTTCATGAAAGAGAAGAAAAATTTTTTCCCGTATGATTTCAGAAATAAAAAAGCGCTGTGATTTATCGCTTAGTTCGTCTTGGGGAAAATACGGAGGTGATTCCGGTAAAAGAGAAATAATTCTTTTAAGAATGTAATCTGTATTAAACTTTTCCAGTGCAGAAACAGGAATTACTTCTGCATTTGGAAGAATTTCTTTCCATTCTTCCACTTTTTTCTCCAGTAAATTTTGTTCTCCCAAATCAATTTTATTTATCAGCACAAGAATGGGACATTCTAACTTTTTCAGTTTCGATAAAGTTTTTTCATCAATGGGATTTTTATCTTTTATTTCAGTTAGAAATAAAATCATATCTGCATCCTCCAATGCTTCGCTTACAAAGTTCATCATCGCTTCGTGAAGTTTGTAATGAGGATTTACGATTCCGGGCGTATCCGAATAAACAATCTGGTAATCTTCGCCATTCAATATTCCGCGAATGCGGTGGCGGGTGGTTTGTGCTTTGTGAGTTACAATAGAAAGTTTTTCTCCGAGAAAAGCATTCATCAGCGTTGACTTTCCAACATTCGGCTTGCCGATAATATTTACAAAACCACTTTTATGCAACTAAATAAAAATCCCCTCCGTGATGTGGAGAGGATTTTTTTAGTAGCCCGTACCGGAATCGAACCGGTGTTTCAAGGATGAAAACCTTGCGTACTAACCCCTATACGAACGGGCCAAAAATTTTAAGAACGGGTTGCAAAACTATAAAAAATATCGTATGGAGTTTGGCGGGAACTTTACTCAATCTGGTCGCTGTCCGCCTGAAAACGGAAGCCGAGGCGCTTGCCGGTTTTGATGCGCATGTTTTCGCTGGCTTCGAGAATTTGTGAAACAGAAATTTCCTGCATCTCGTCAAAAGGCGGAGTGAATAAATCGAAGTCGAGCGCGTAAATGATGGCGGACTCCACAATATTTCTCAGCGTTTTCTTTTCCACCACAGCGCTTGCGAAATCGTTGTATAAAAATCCGAGTTGGCGTTTTCCTTCCACAAAATAATGAAGTTCATTATTGATAAAGACGCGCGCAATCATGTAGCCCACATCGTTCACGCGGTTATATTTGAAAGAATCGGCAAGAAAATTATAAATGTTAATCATTCCGCAGAACGAACGCGAAGGATTATCGCGCACATAGGAAGTTTTCCACATCGGGTGGCTTTTGTCAAACTCAAAAACATTTGTGTGCATGTGAAAAAATAAAACATCGCCTGCCACTTTGAGTTCAATTTCATAGGGACCTTTTTCGCGGTAATCAACCAGAATGCGCGTGTCAATTCTGCCGGCTTCAATTTTAAAATCTGCCACCACTTCTTTCACCACTTCTTTCAAATCTTCAAACACGCTGATGTTTTTATGAAATAAATCCTGCTTGAGAGAAGATTTTTCTTTCAATAATTTTACAATGAGTTCTTTTCCCGTGGGCTTTGACATGAAAACGATTTTATCTATAGCAAAAGTAAAGATATTTTCTATCTTTACTCACGCCATAATTTTTCTCCTATGAAACATATTTTACTCTTTTCTTCTTTTCTTTTTTCAGCGCTGTTTGGTTCGGCACAGAACATTCATAAATCCATTCACCAGTTGCAATCGGAAGAATATTCGAAATATAATTTTACCACCGAGCAGCAATGGGATGAATTGCGAGCGAAGAAAAATGAAATGGCGGTGAAGAAAATTTCTACCGTTCAATCCAACTGCATTCTGAATAAACGGGTTTTCGGATGGAATCCTTACTGGGCGGGAAGCGCATATAATAATTACCAGTGGAATTTACTTTCCGACCTCTGTCATTTTTCTTACGAAGTGGATGCAACAACCGGCAATGCCATTTCTACACACGGCTGGAGCACCGATGCGGCAGTGACGGCAGCAAAAAGCAATGGAACAAAAATTCATCTCTGCGCAACCTTATTTTCCAATCACGCAACTTTTCTCACGAGTTCTTCCGCCATGAATACATTCATCAGCAATATTATTTCTCTTCTCAATTCGCGCGGAGCAAACGGAGTGAACATTGATTTTGAAGCCGTGCCTTCTGCGCAAAGCGCAAATCTCACTGCCTTCTTTCAGAACTTATGCAATCAGGTGCACGCGGCAAATCCCTCGTATGAAGTTTCTGTGGCGCTGCCGGCTGTGGACTGGAGCACCGTGTATGATATTCCCAACCTGAAAAATTACATAGACATTTTTATTATCATGGGTTACGATTATTATTACAGCGGAAGCACAACGGCTGGACCCAGCGACCCGCTTTATAATTTTGAAACTTCCTATAATTACACGCTCACAAAATCTATAACCTATTATTTGAACAAAGGAGTTCCCAACGGAAAACTTTTGCTCGGGCTTCCTTATTATGGAGAAGAATGGCCCACCACTGCGCTCACCATTCCTTCTTCAACGACCGGCAGCGGAAGTTCAAGAACTTTTACTGTTGTAAAGACGAATGCGAACGGATATTATTCCAATCCAAAATTTGATGCAAACAGTTATTCGGTTTACTATGCATTCAATAACGGAACCGACCGGCAACTTTTCATCAACAGCCAGTACAGCATGGAAAAAAGATTTGACATTGTAAATGAATTTGGAATTGGCGGAATCGGAATATGGGCGCTGAGTTACGATGACGGCTATCTGGATTACTGGAATGCAATTCAAAATAAATTTTCAAACTGCACGGTGGTGAATTGCACCGATACCATTTTTGACATGGGCGGACCCAACCGGAATTATTACAGCAATGAAAATTATACGTACACCATTGCTCCGGCAAACGCAACGAGTGTTTCGCTTGCGTTTTCTTCTTTCAACTCCGAAGCCACGAATGATTACCTGAAAATTTATGACGGACCTTCAACCGCTTCTCCGCTCATCGGAACTTATTCGGGAACTGCAAGCCCCGGAACAATTAATTCTTCCGGCTCATCGCTCACGCTGCAATGGTTTTCAAACGCAAGCACGGTGAGCAGCGGCTGGTATGCTACATGGAATTGCACGGCAGATAATATTCCTCCCACCACGCAGGTTTCTGTTCCGAACAATTGGGTGACGCAAAACTTTACCGCAGCTTTTACCGATGCAGATAATATGAACGGCAGCGGAATTCAAAAAAGTTTTTACTCGGTGAGCGATAACAACGGAACGGAATGGCGGGCGAATGACACGCGCGGATTTTTCAATGATAATTTTAATCAGGCATCTATTCATCCCGATTGGAAACCGTACCAGGGAATTTGGGCAATTAACTCGGGTGTTCTTGAACAAAGCGATGAGAACAACGGCAACACAAATATTGCCGCAGCGCTCACGCAAAATCTTTCCAACAGATATTTATATCACTGGCAGGGAAAAATTTCCGGCAGCGGAACCAATCGCAGAGCGGGATTTCATTTCTTCTGCGACAACGATAGTTTGCCCAACCGCGGCAATTCGTATTTCGTTTGGTTTCGCGTTGACCAGAACCAATGCCAGTTTTACAAAGTAGTGAACGATGTTTTCACTCTTGAAAACACCGTGCCGATGACTGTTGCCGCAGGAACTTTTTACGATTACAAAGTAATTTACGACCGCATCAACGGAAAAATGGAAATGTACCAGAACAATAATTTTCTCGGAAGTTGGACAGACCCTTCGCCTTATGCCAACGGAAGTTATGTTTCTTTCCGCAGCGGAAATTCCAACTGGCAGGTGGATGACTTTGAAGTTTTCCGTTCGAGAAATTCTTCGGTGACAGTTACAGTTGGCGCGGCATCAACAAATGATATTCGCTATCAAAGTCCGAACCCGGCAACTCCTGCGGGAAATATAAAATCTATTTGCTATGACAACGCTGGAAATCTTTCAGCCATTTCTTCGCAAACTGTTTTGGTGGATTGGACTCCGCCTTCTTCGGTTGCGGTGAATGACGGAACTTCTTCCGACATTGACACTACTTACTCTAACACGCAACTCGATGCAAACTGGACTTCTTCTTCTGACCCGAATTCGGGAATTGCAAATTACTGGTATGCAATTGGAATTTCTGCGGGCGATACAAGCGTGGTGGGCTGGACGAATAACGCAAGCAATACTTCCGTAACAAAAACCGGTTTGAGTTTAACCTACGGGCAGATTTATTATTTCTCGGTGAAAGCAGAAGATGGCGCAGGATTATTTTCTTCTATTACTTCTTCCGATGGGCAACTGGTATTGAATCCGAACGGGGTGAATGAACTGAATAACATGGAAACTATTTCTATTTATCCGAATCCTTCTTCGGGACAGTTTACGGTCTACAGTTTACAGTTTCCGGTTCAAATACAGGTTTACAATATGCTCGGAGAGAAAATTTATTCTTCAATCGTAAACTCGAAACTCGAAACTGTAAACCTGAGCGCAGCAAATGGAATTTATTTTCTGAAACTAAAATCGGAAAGCGGAGAAAAAATTCTGAAACTGATTGTGGAATAAGAATGAAACGGTTTTATTTTTTTTCTCTTTTACTTTTTCTTTTCATCACCCTGAGCGGAGTCGAAGGGTTTTCTCAAGATGAGGAAGAACAAAAACCTTTCAGAAACCTGAAAGGCGCCAAGGGATTTCATGCCGGAATTTATCTCGGAAGTTTGTTTGCGAATAAAAATACTTCCAACCTTTATGACGGCTGGGGCTATGACGAAAACGGAAAGCGAAATGATTTTCTGAATTCATTCATGTACCGCAGAATTGTAAATGATTTTGGCGGAGGCAACGGGCTTACGGACCAGGTGGCTGCCGCATTGGGCGTAGACCATACCGGATGGACGTTTGACCAAACAGATATGCCCATCAATATGAAATATAATTCGGCATTTATGTTTGGCTTCCAAATGAATTTTGGTTTTACGAAAAAAGATGTATTGATTGTAAACGTGAACGCATCCAAACTTTCGCTCAGCGGAAATTTCAGCATTCAACTTACCAATCCGCAAGTCGGTTACTCGCAGCCGAATTATGAAAACCTGAAAACCTTTTCCATCGCAGGAGGCGAACAGCGATTGATTATTCAGGCGGGTTACCGGAGAATTTTAGGAGAGAATTCATCTATGAATTTTTTTGTTGAAGGCGGACCGCTGATTAATTACACAAAATATATAAAGAATCAGATTGCAATAAATAATTTAGTGATTGACCTTTCCTTTTATTACATGCAACCCTATTTTGCAACGTATCACGCAAGTTACCTGCGCGGAACCGGATTGGGAACATTTACAGGTTTTGGTTTAAACATTGCCGCAAGCGAGAAGTGGACATTGCAGTTGCTTTACAATCCTTCCCTAGAAAAAATAAATATCGGAGAAAATCCGAAACTTGCTTTGCAGCATTCGGCAGGCGCGAGAATTTTCTACAACCTTTAATTTTTTTATTTCATATTCATTTCGGGAAATTTTTTCTGAAAAGAGAATTTTAATTTCTGTTTACTGAAAATTTTTCTCTTTCACGCATTTTATTTTTTGGAACAGGATTTATTTTCAAAAGAAAAAATCAAGTTCAACTCTCCTGCTCTTTAGCGGGAATAAAATTTCACATCATGGAAACTACACAAGAAAGCAGCAACACTGGTAGCGGGGCAAAACGCGGGCTTAACATTACAATTCTTCTTTTACTGTGCGTGGGGCTCATTGGCGCAGGCGCATTTGGAATTTATGAACGAATGCAAAAAAATAAATACAAAGAAGAATTAAAGATTCAGACCGGTGACCTTCAATCGAAAAATGCAAAAACCTTTTCCACCATAGAAAATAACCTGGCGGAACTGAACGCCCGCGAAGGAATTCTTGCACCTCCATTGGGCAAAGAAACAAGCGGCACGTATGAAGACCGCATTGCGCGTTCCATCAACGCCCTTGAAACAGTGATGAAAAAAAACCACGAGATGATTGATAATCTTCGCGCGCAGGTGGGAGCAAAAGACACCCGCATTCAGCGGTTTGAAAAACAGATGGCGAAAATTTCAAAGCGGCTGAACGAATTCAAATCAAAAAATGAATCTCTCACCGTGCAGATTGAATCGCTGCAGAAGGACTTAGACATGGCAAACCAAATGCGCTCTTCCATCAGCGATGAACTTGCACTGCGAAAAAAAGAACTGGAAGAAAAATCAGCAGCGGTTGAAAAACAATCTGCCGATTTAGCGGCAAAAGAAAAAGAACTTCACACCGCGTATTACACCGTTGGCACTTACAAGGAACTGAAAGAAAATAACGTGGTGGAAAAAGAAGGCGGCATCATAGGATTGGGAAGCGCAACGGCTTTGAAAAAAGATTTTGACAGAAAACATTTCAACCAGATAGATATTCTCAATTACACTTCCATTCCGGTTTTCAGCAAGAGTGTTCAAATCATAACCAATCACAACACGAATAGTTATGAAATTGTGCGTGGAGCGAACGGAGAAGTGCAATGGCTGAAAATTACCGACCCGCAAAAATTCTGGGAGAACAGTAAATATTTAGTGGTCATCAAAAAAGGACCAACTGCAGCGGCAACGGCAAGCATTTATTAAATACAAATGGATGATTGGATGATTGGATGGTTGGAAGATTGGATGATTGGAAGACATCCATTCTTCCATTCATCCACCCTTCCGAAATCTTTTCAAACATAAGTTGGTTTTGAATATAAAACAGGCATTTTATTTTTTCTCATTCTCAAAATTTAACTCCCTCCAGTTTTCCATCTGTTCAAGAATCCACTGCTGTCGTTTGCGGACAAACGCAGACGGATTCTTGGCAGAAAATTTTTGCGGACTGGGAAGCACGGCAGCAAGCAATGCCGCCTGAGAGCGCGAAATATTTTTTGCAGAGGTGTGAAAAAATTCCTGCGAAGCGGCTTCCGCGCCATAAATTCCATCGCCAAACTCAACCACATTCAGATACACTTCGAGAATCCTTTTTTTATTCCAGATGGTTTCGATGAGAAAAGTAAAATATACTTCAAAGCCCTTGCGAAGCCAGTTTCTTCCGTCATAGAGAAAAACATTTTTGGCGGTTTGCTGGCTGATGGTGCTGGCTCCGCGCTTGCGCCTGTGATTTTTATTGTGCTCCATTGCTTTTTCAATGGCATCGAAATCGAAACCGCGATGCGAAAAAAAATTCTGGTCTTCGGAACAAATCACCGCCAGTTGAAGGTTGGGAGAAATTGTTGAAAGTGCTGTCCAGTTTTTTTTCAGTTTCACTTCCCGCTTACTGTCGAATGTTTGCTGAACGCAGCGAATAAGCATGAGCGGAGTAACCGGAATGGGGACCCAGCGGAATAAAATCACAGACAGAATGCTGATACTGAAAAACCACAAACAAACTTTCAGAAAAATGCGCCAGAGTTTTTTGAAAAACTTTTTCATTTAAAAAATTCTTTTCCAATAAGAAAAAACTCAATATTGAAAAGTGGGGCACTCTGCCGTGCGGTAATGCTTTGCATTGTCAGCGCCATCGGAATAAGGCGAAGGAGAAAGCCCGAGCATCACTTCCTGCGAATTTGCAAAACCAAGCCGGTAAGGCGCAATGGTATAATCGTATGCAAACCCGATTACTAATTTATCGAAACGGAACTGAACAATGCCGGCTATGGCATCAAAGTGGCGGTAGGACAATCCCACTGCAAAATATTTATTCAGGTAAGCAAGCAGGGTGTAATCAAAAGAAGGAAGCGTAGCAAAATTATATTTTACATGAAGCGATTGCAGCACGAGCAAATAAGAGAGCGGCCACCATTTTCTTGTGGCGGCAAAATAAAAATGCGGAGGAAGTGTTCCGGGAGTGCCAATCATATCTCCGCCTTGTTTGAGATTATATTTATACAATTGCTTAACCGATAAATCAAACGACCATTTGTTGTTCCAGAATTTTATTCCTGGAATAAAATCGGGATAAAGCCAGAGATGTTTTGAATTAACTGCTGGGTCAAAAGAAATTTGTGACAAGCCGAAATTATATCTCCGCGCGCCTGATGCCATTCCGAATGCAATAAATCCTTTGCGGTAAATGCGCATGAGATAGGTGTACGAAGCATAAAAATCATCGGTAGCAATTACGCTTCCCAGCCGGTCGCCTTGCCAATACGCGCCCACTCCGTGCCAGCCGTGCGTCAAACTGTTTTTGTTTCCGTAGTAAGTGGTCACATTAAAAAATTCCGTACTCGGAGCATTTTCAAATCCAATCCACTGCCTGCGCACGCCTGCAAGGGCTTCGTATTTATTATTTGAAACTCCGGCAGCGGCAGGATTCATTCCGTAATTGTTCAGCATGAACTGCGTGTACTGCGGAGTTTGCTGTGCGGAACATGTCAAAAGAGAAAAGTTAAAAGTCAAAAGTAAAATTCCGGCAAGGGCTGTTCTCTTTTGAATTTTGAATTTTGAATTTTGAATTTTCATTTTATCTCATTATGGTTACGCTTCCTTTTTTTGCTTCCTTCTCTTTATCGTTTTTATCCTGGTAGAAAAAATAATAGTACACCGAAACAGGAACAGGAATGCCGAGATAACTTTTTCCATCCCACGGCTTGTATGTTTCGCGTTGTTCCACCACTTTTGTTCCCCACCGGTCGAAAACAATTAAATGAATGTTGTTGAAATATTCTGCATTGGCAATTTGCCAGGTATCATTGATGCCGTCATCATTCGGAGTAAAATAACTTTCGGGAGAAACAAAACAGGTTTCTTCATTCAGGTCGAACGAAAAAGAAGCGGTGCAACTTTTTGCATCGGTAACAATAACGGAATAATTTCCTCCGCCCAATTGCTCAATGAAAGAATTGGTGCTTCCCGTATTCCACGAATAACTGTATGCACCGTTTCCGCCCGAAATGCCGAGAATAATGCTTCCGTTGCTGGTGCAAAAAGGATGCTGAATATTTCCTGCCGTATCATTTTTTATGGGAGTAGGACCGACAATGAATGAACCCGAAACAGAACTTGCGGTGTTATCAGTAACAATGATGGAATAATTTCCGGGCGTAAGTCCCGTAATGCTTGAAGTAGTTTGACCGTCCGGCTGCCACTGATACGTATAAGGAGAAGTTCCTCCCGAAACAGAAACAGAAATACTTCCGTCCGCACTTGTTGCGCAGGTTGCATTGGTAATGGTGGATGAAATGCTTGGTTGAGCAATAAGGAAAGAGGTAAGAAGAAAAAAGTAAGAAGTAAGAATAAATTTAATCGATGTAATCTTTTTTTGCATCGGTGTAATCTTATTTACAAAAAATATTACTGAGTTCTTCCGCTTTAATGCTTCCTATTGAAATGGCTTTCTGCAAATCTTCGCAGGCCGATTGTTTTTCTTTATTCATATACTTCACCGTTGCCATACCAATGTATGCTTCCACATATTTCGGATTTAACTCCGTTACTTTTTTATAATCGTCAATGGCTTCGTAATAACTTCCACTCAAATCCTGCCAGTACGCGCGGCTGTAATATGCTTCGAGATAATCGGGCTTGATTTTTATTGCCTGGGTTAAATCCTCTATGGCATCGGCATAATTGGAAAGATACGCGCTGGCAATGGCTCGGTTGTAATACGCTTTCGGATTAGACGGATTCGTGTCAATTGCTTTTGAAAAATCTTTTATGGCGCTCACATAATCCTCTTTTGCCGCCTTCATAATTCCCCGGTAAAAATAAGCGTCTGAATATTTTGAATTCAGTTTGATTGTTTTTCCGAAATCATCCGATGCATTTTTAAAATCGAGCGCTTTCAGATAGGCGAATCCCCGCAGGCAATAGGCGCTGTCAAAATCGGCTTTGAGAGAAATTGCACGCGAGCAATCTTCAATCATTCCCCTGAAATCATTTTTAGATTCTTTCTCCCTGGCAGATTTCAAAAGTTCTGAGGAAGTTTGCGCGGAAAGAGAAAAAACAATACAACAATAAGACAATAAGACGATTTGTTTTTTCATTTCAAAAGATTTTCCAAAGAAGTATTGTAAATATTTTTTGCTTCTTCCACTTTAAAAAAAGTTTCTTCGTCAATCGTCATTTCATCGCCCATCACCGTGCCGAGCGAAGAAAAATCCACATCGCCTTTCATCATTTCATCCAAGAAAATATCTTCGTCCTTTGCAGCAACAGTCACAACAATTCTGCTTTGGCTTTCTCCGAACAAAAATGCATCGCTGCGGATGAATTCATCGGTGCTGATGTCAAAGCCGATATTTCCGTATATGGAAGATTCTGCGAGTGTGATAAAAAGTCCGCCATCCGAAACATCGTGCGCGGACTGAATTAAATTTTTCCGGATTAAATTTTTCACTGCCTGCTGAACTTTAAATTCTTCTTCCAAATCAAAAAACGGAGTCGGAGATAATTTCACTTTGTGAAATGAATATAAATATTCCGAGCAGTTCATATCATCGCGCATTTCTCCTATGATATAAATCAAATCTCCCTCTTGTTTGAAATTCAAAGTCATTTTATTTTTCTTCTCTAAAATTCCCAGCATCCCGATTGTCGGAGTTGGAAACACGGGTCCTTCGTAGGAAGATTGATTGTAGAAACTTACATTTCCTCCCGTAACAGGTGTTCCGAATTTTTTACAGGCAGTTCCCATTCCTTTTATTGCGCCAACGAATTGCCAGTACACCTCCGGGTTGTATGGATTTCCAAAGTTCAAACAATTTGTAATCGCGAGCGGCTCTCCGCCTGAGCAAACAATATTTCTTGCCGCTTCAGAAACTGCAATCGAAGCGCCAACTTCCGGGTCAGCGTAAACATAACGCGCGTTGCAATCGCATTTGAATGCAAGCGCAGAATCTGTGTCTTTCAAATTTACAATCGCGGCATCGCTCGGAAAATTTGTGCTTTGATTCACTGTGCCGACCATTGAATCATATTGGTTGTACACCCAGCGTTTCGAACAAATATTCGGATGCGAAAGCAAAAACTTTGCGGACTCTTTTAAATCCTTCGGCTCTTTAATTTTTTCCGCAGAAAAATTTTTCGCTTCTGAAAAATAAGCCGGCTCTTTGAATTCGCGCGTATAAACGGGCGCGCCTCCGCCAAGCACCAATGATTCGGCAGGAACATCGGCAACTAATTCTCCGTTCAGAAAATATTCCAAACGTTTTGTATCGGTAACTTCTCCAATCACCGCGTAAGGAATATCCCATTTATCTAAAATCTGCTCGACAGATTTTTCTTTTCCTTTTTTCACAACGAGCAACATTCTTTCCTGCGATTCGCTGAGAAGAATTTCCCACGCGCTCATATTTTGCTGGCGAAGCGGAACTTTATCGAGATAAATTTTCATTCCGTGTTCTCCTTTTGCAGACATTTCGGAAGTAGAACAGGTAATTCCCGCTGCGCCCATATCCTGCATTCCGATATATCCTTTGAAGCGAAAGCCGCTCCGTGAATTCCATCTTTTCCGGTAGCAGAACCCACTATGTAAATTTTATTTCCGACTCCGTGCGAAGTGGCAGAAATAGTTTCGCCAACTTTCACAATTCCCGCGCTCATTGCATTCACGAGCGGATTCACATTGTAACATTCATCAAAAAAAACTTCTCCGCCAACGGTGGGAATTCCAAAGGCATTTCCATAATCACCGATTCCTTTCACAACGCCTTTTACCAGCCATTTTGTTTTCTCCATTTTCAAATCTCCGAAGCGGAGAGAATTCAATTGCGCAATCGGTCGCGCGCCCATCGTGAAAATATCGCGGTTAATCCCACCAACTCCTGTTGCCGCTCCTTGATACGGTTCAATCGCTGAAGGATGATTGTGCGATTCGATTTTGAACGCGCACGCCAATCCATTTCCGATATCAACCAAGCCGGCATTTTCTTCTCCGGCTTTTGCTAACAAATTTTTTCCTTCGCGTGGAAGTGTTTTTAATAACTTGATGGAATTTTTATAGGAACAATGCTCGCTCCACATCACGGAGTAAATGCTGAGTTCAGTAAAGTTGGGAGTTCTACCGAGAATCTTTTTTATTTTTTCAAATTCTTCGGGAAGCAATCCGAGCTGTTGAGCAGTTTCGACTGAAGTTTCTATTTCCTTTTCTTTCACAAGCGTTGACATAAATTCTTATTCTGAAATTTGAGTGTCGAAGATAAAATATTTAGGAATAAAATAATCAGGAATTACTAACACCTTTGAAGAAGGGAAATCCCGATAGCCATCGGCAGGAAGAATGGAAGAATGGAAGAATGGAAAAAATATTTTTTGTGAATCTATATCTTCACGCCAATCACCAGCACATCATCCACTTGTTCAAAGTTGCCTTTCCACTTTTCAAAAACAGCAGCAAGATTTTTTTTCTGCTCTTCCATCAGAAGTTTATGGCTTTCCATAATTTTTTCTTCAAGTTGTTTGTACTTGAATTTTTTTCCTTTCGGTCCGCCAAACTGGTCGGCAAAGCCATCGGTGAAAATATAAATTGTATCGCCCTTTTTCAATTCTACTATTTGATGAGTAAAGGGCAGGAGTTCTTCATCGCCATATTTTCCCACCGGCATTTTGTCGGACCTGTACTCGGTGAGTTGCCCGTTTCTCACCAGCCAAAGAGGATTGTTTGCCGCAGCAAAATGTAAAATTCGGTCATCAAAATTATAGGCGCACAGCACGCAATCCATTCCGTCCTTGGCTTCTTCATCGCTGCCTTCGGGGTTGAGCGAAGTGACAATGGTGGTGCGGATATCATCCAGGATTTCGCTCGGATGGAAAATATTTTTTTCGAGAATGGCTTCGTTAAGCGAAGAAATGCCGAGCATGCTCATAAAAGCTCCCGGAACACCATGTCCCGTGCAGTCAGCCGCAGAAATATAAAAAGTTTCTTTGCCCGTGATTGGGTTTTTATAAGAGAGTGCGTAATAAAAATCACCGCTTACAATATCTTTCGGCTTGTAGAAAATAAAAAAACTGGCCGGGTCAAGTGTTTCCATCGTGAAAGTTTTTAGAGTTTAAATATATTATTTTTTCATCAGGCGTTTCAATGTTTTGTCAATGTATTTTTCGGTGGGCATCATGCACTTTTGAATGCGGCCTGCGTAATGAATGCTGTCGAGAATCTCTTTTTGTTTTTCTTCCACTAATTGTTTAATTGTTTTTGCTTTTATATTTTAACTCCAATCACCAGCACATCGTCAATCTGCTCTTTGTTACCTTTCCATTTCATAAATGTTTCGTGCAAGATTTTTTCCTGCTCGGGCATGGTGAGGTTGGAATTGGCGAGCAGCAGCTCCTTGAAGTTTTTTGTCATGAGTTTTTTCCCTTTCGCTCCGCCTAATTGATCGGCATAGCCATCGGAAAAAATATAAAACGCATCGCCCTGCTTCGCGGAAAAAGAATGATTGGTAAATTCATATTCCTCCTGCGTCATTAATCCGCCTATGGAAAATTTATTTCCTTTTATTTCTTCCAGAATGCCGGCTTCTCTCACCAGATAAAGCGGGCGCATGGCTCCGGCAAATTCCACATTTTCTCCCTGAAAACTCAGCAGAGCAATATCCATTCCATCGCGGCTTTCCGATTGTTGTTCATGCTGCTTGAGCGCAGCGCGCACACCCTGGTGCAGGTGAAATAAAATTTCGGAGGGCTTCCGGATAGTTTTCTCCAGAACAATTTCGTTCAGCAGGCGGTTTCCAATCATGCTCATGAGCGCGCCCGGAACTCCATGCCCGGTACAATCCACGGCAGCAATAAAGCGCACTCCTTTTTTTTCAGCGAACCAGTAAAAATCTCCGCTGAGAATATCGCGCGGTGTAAAATAAACAAACGCGTTGGGGAAAAGGCGGTATTTTATTTCTTTGGCGGGAAGAAACGCATCCTGAATTTTCTGCGCATAGTTAATGCTGTCGGTAATGTCTTTATTTTTTTGTTCGATAATTGTTTTCTGAAATTCAATTTCGCTTTTGGCTTTCCGCGTTTGACGGTAACTTCTGAAAATAAGAAGGGCGATTGCAAGAATCAGGGCAAATCCCGCTATGAAAAAATTGCGTATAGCTGCCTGGCGTTTTGCTTCTGCCTGCGTAAGTTCGTCTTTATGCTTCTGAACGAGTTCTTCCTCGCGCTGCTTTTTTTCAAACTCATAATTTATCTGTGCTTCGGTGATTTTCTGAACATTTTTTTCATTCAGCAAACTATCTTTCGCTTTTACAAACTCCCGGTAATTTTTCAGCGCCTGTTCAAACTTTCCGGTTTTAAAATAGGCATTGTACAATCCGTCATAACAATTTCTCACCAGTTCCAGGTCGTTGGTTTCTTTAGCGAGCGCCAGCGAATTTTCAATGTATGCAATGGCTTCTGGTGCGCGATTTGTTTCAGCAAGATGTTCGCCTATATTCAGAAGAATCAATCCTTCTCCGTTTTTATCTCCGAGTTTTCTTTTTATGTACAATGCTTTTTGCTCATACTTATCTGCTTTTTTGAACTCTTTCATAGCAGAAAATACATTTGCAATATTCGTGTATGAACTTGCAAGTTCGTTGCTGTCGCCCATTTCTTCACGCATCTTCAGCGCTTTCATATTATAATCATAGGCATTTTTCAAATCATTCAATGAATGATACGTGTTCGCAATGTTTGAATAGGCATTGGCAACTGCTTTTTTTTCTCCGAGTTCCTCGTGCGTTTTCAGCGAGCGGAAATAATACGTGAGCGCTTCATCGTACTTTTCACGGCTCGCGCTGAGAATTCCAAGATTCAATTCAATGGTTGCAATTCCATCTTTGTCTTTCAACTCTTCCGCAATTTTCAGCGCTTCGAGATAAGATTGCTGCGCGCCCACATAATCACCCATTGACCAGCAGGCAACGCCAATGTTTGAATACACTCCTGCTATTTGTTTTTTTGTTCCCGATGCCTTCCGTATGGGAAGCGCCTGCATCAAATATTCTTTCATGGCGCGGTAATTTCCCCGGTAATAATAAATGATGGCGCAATTTTTCAGCGCGGTTGCCATTCCATTTTTATAATTTATTTCTTTGGAAAGTTTTAATGCTTCGTTAGCATTCTGCAGAGAGAGGTCGTAGGAATTTTTATCGGCATACTTTTGGGCAAGTTCGTTCAGCAAATTGATCTTAGAAGTATCGTTCTTGGGATTTTTCAGCGCGGCAAGAAGAGAATCAATGCCGGGCTGCGCCTGAACGAAAGAAATATTCTGCAGGAAAATAAAGAGAAAATAAAAAAGTGTCTTAAAGTTCATTGTAGGGAATTTTCAGAAGTAAAAATAATTAATTTGCTCATGCCTTTAAACAAACCGGGAATAAATCTCCGTTAAAATCTTCTCTTCATTTTCCCAGCAGAATTCTTTAGCAGCAAGAAGACAGTTTGATTTCCATTCTTTCATTTTGTCAGTGTTGGCGAGCATGAAATTTATTTTTTCGGCTATGTGTTTCGGCTCGTGATTTTCAATGATGATTCCTATTTCATATTTTGAAAAAATCTTTTTTATTTCCGTAAGATTGGAAGCAAGCACCGGAACTGCCGCATGCAGGTAATCAAAGATTTTATTCGGCAAAGAAAATTTATAGTTGATGTTTGTGTCTTTATCGAGTGAAATCCCGATATCGGCACATGCCGTGTAGTTTTTCAATCCTTCAAACGGGACTTTTTTTCTGAAAATAATTTTTTCACGAAGATTTAATTTTTCGGTTTTGTTTTTCACTGCTTCAAGAATATCACCATCTCCGACAATCAGCAACACAGCATCGTTTACATATTGCATTGTCTCCACTGTTTCAAGAAGCCCTCTGTCAATATTTACAGAACCTTGATACAGAATTATTTTTTTTTCTTCAGGTAATTCAAGATCCTTTTTTGCTTTATAAATAAATTTTTTATTTGTGGCTGACAATGGAAAATTCCTTACAACTTTCACATCAACTCCATATTCATCTTTATAAAGTTTGGCAATGGAATCATTCACAGTATAAACAAATTTGAGTTTGGGAAAAATCCACTGCTCGATTTTTTTCCAACTGCTCCTCGCAAAATTTCTACCCTGCAATTCCGGCACGCCCGTGAAATATTCATGGCTGTCATGAACAAGATTACAGCCGTTGATTTTTGCGGCAAAAAAATTTGCAAGAAGAGTATCCAAATCATTTGTAACTAAAATTTCTGCGCGGTGAAAGAGCAAATAAAAAAACAAATGCAAATTATATTCCGCATAAAACAAGGGACCTTTTTCAAAAAGCAAAAACATTCGTTTGGTTTTATAGGAACGTTTTTCAAGCGGCAAACTCTTTCTTCGCAATCTTCCGACTAACACAACATCAAAGCCGATACGTTGAAGAAAAAGGCATACCTTGTGAACCCGCTGTTCGGAAGTCAAATCGTTTGTAACAGAAAGAATTATTCGCTTCATTTTTTGCGAATGTAATATTTAAGAGGCAATAACTAATATTGAATTATATTTGAGAATATGATTGGGATTTTGCTGGCAATTTTTTATACGGCAGTTTTTATTTTTCTCATCCGGAAACTTTCTTTTTTTTCTGCAGAAGGAATTTCCAAAAACGCTTTCACGTTTGCTTTCCTGGTGAAAATTATTTTTGGTTTCGGATTCTGGGCGCTTTATTCTTACTATAGCCGCTATCAAAACAGAGCCGATGCATTTTTATATTTTGACGATGGAAAAATTCTTTACAGCGCGCTTTTCAAAAATCCTGTTGACTATATTAAACTATTGCTCGGCTTCAACGATGCTTCGCTCAATCCATACATTGAACAAACCGGCTACTGGCTGCGCGAATTTAACCAAGGGCTTTACAACGAAACGCGCACGGTGATTCGGTTCAATGCGCTGGTGTGCTTATTCTCATTCGGGAATTATCATGTGCACACAGTATTCATGTGTTTTATCTCTTTCACCGGGCTTGCGGGCATTTATAAAACTTTTCTTCCTTACCTGAAAAATAAAAAACGGGAATTGTTCATCGCAGTTTTTTTTATTCCTTCCGTTCTTTTCTGGGGCTCGGGGGTTTTGAAAGAAGGATTGATTTTGTTTTCAATGGGAATGTCAATTTACCTGTGGTTCAAACTTCTTCAGGAAAAATTTTCGCTCCTGCGGTTTATTTCACTGCTGATTTTTCTGTGGCTTCTTGCCGCTTCCAAAATTTATGTTCTGTTAATTATTCTGCCCGCGCTCATCGCTCACACTTGGATTGTTAAGTCAAATAAAAATTTTTCTGCATTGAAATATTCTGCTGTTCTCCTTCTTTACGTTTCTGCCGGATTGCTGCTTCCCCACTTCGATTTTCCGTTTATGCTCTTTGAAAAACAGCGGCAAAGCATTTATCTTTCGCGTGGAGGAAGTTATCTTGAGAATGAGCAGGCGAAAAGATTTATCTATATAAAATCAGATGTAAAAGACAGAATCATTCCGCTGAAGGATAAACCAGGCTATTGCAAAATAAAACCGGGCGTTCCCTATTTAAAATGGACGCTGGATAATTATCTTGACACAGGGAAAGTTTATAATTCCATTGACACAACAACCTACTGGATTTTTTACAATCAGGAGGGAGCCGGAAGCAGAATTGATATTCCGGTTCTTTTTCCATCGGCAGGAAGTTTACTGAAAACCTCTCCGCTCGGTTTTTTTATTTCTCTTTTCCGTCCGCATTTGCTCGAAGCAAAAAATCCGCTCATGCTTTTTTCTGCCGTTGAAAATTTTTTTATTCTTCTTTTCATTTTGCTTTGCTTGTTCTTCCACAAAATAAATTCAGAAAACTTTCATCTCTTTCTCTTCTGCGTGACGATTGTAATTTTATTGTATACGCTTGTTGGAATTACCACCGCCATTCTCGGTTCGGCAGTGCGGTATAAAATGCCTGCACTTCCGTTTTTGTTCATCGCCATGCTGCTCATTCTCGATAAAGAAAAATTGCTGAACAAGTTTCCTTTCCTGAGAAAAATTCTCGCATAGAAAATTTTTTACTTTTGCCCACCAATGAATTTTTCCAATCTCTTCCGAAAAAAATCCATCTCGCAAATTCTCAAACAAGTTCACGCAGGAGAAACGGATGCCGAATACACTCCGCTTGCAAAAACTCTTGGCGTTCGCGATTTAACTGCGTTTGGAATTGCCGCAATCATTGGCGCTGGAATTTTTTCTACCATAGGAACTGCGAGCGCGGATGGCGGTCCCGGAGTAATTTTTCTTTTCATCTTCACTGCCATTGCCTGCGGATGCGCTGCGTTTGCCTATGCGGAATTTGCTTCGATGGTTCCTGTTTCGGGAAGCGCTTACACATATTCTTATGTTGCATTCGGTGAACTCATCGCGTGGATTATCGGCTGGGCGCTGATTATGGAATACGCTGTGGGAAATGTTGTTGTTGCAGTTTCTTGGTCAGATTATTTCACGGGAATGCTTGACAAAATTCAAATCGGTTCCATTCACGGAATTCATATTCCCGAATGGGCAAGCATTGATTATGTTTCTGCTTCCAATTTTTTTCAAACGGCTTCGGAAGAAATTTCAAAAGGAGCTGTGCTTTCCGATTTATCTGAAAACATTCGCACCGGTTATCTTGCCTGGCTGAATGCTCCCACACTCGGAGGTTTCAGGATCATTGCCGATTTTCCCGCAGTGGCGATTGTAATTTTTATCACCTGGCTCGTTTACATTGGAATCAAAGAAACGCGCAATGCGAGCAATGCAATGGTGGTCATCAAACTTTCTGTCGTTCTTCTTGTAATTGCAATCGGAATTTTTCACGTGGACGCGAGCAACTGGAATCCCTTTATGCCGAATGGTGTTGGTGGAATTTTAAAAGGGGTGTCGGCAGTTTTTTTTGCGTACATCGGCTTCGATGCAATTTCTACCACAGCGGAAGAATGTAAAAATCCGGAGCGCGATTTGCCGAAAGGAATTATGTATGCCATCATCATTTGTACCTTATTATATATAGTTGCCGCGCTGGTGATAACCGGAATGGTGAAATACGACCAGCTTGCCGTTGGCGACCCGCTCGCTTTTGTTTTCGGAAAATTAAATATGGGCTGGCTCTCCGGAATTATTGCGGTGAGCGCGGTGATTGCAATGACGAGCGTGCTGCTCGTTTACCAGATGGGGCAGCCGCGAATCTGGATGAGCATGAGCCGCGATGGGTTGCTGCCGAAAAGATTTTCTACCATTCACAAAAAATATCAAACGCCATCGTTCTCCACCATCACAACGGGATTTGTTGTTGCGATTCCCGCTTTATTTATTCCGAGCGATGAAATTTTAAATCTTTGCTCGATGGGAACTTTGTTTGCATTTGTGCTGGTGTGCGCAGGAGTTTTGAAATTACAGAATGACCCGGAACGTCAGCAGGGAAAATTCAGAACTCCTTATCTGAATTCAAAATTTATTATGCCTGCACTTTTAATTCTCTCTGGAATTTTAATTTATGTTTACGAAAAAGATTGGCTGAATGATTTTTGTTCTTATGGAAACTGGGATGCATTCAAAGATAAAATTCCGATGTGGCTTTTCATTATTCTCACTCTTGCGATGACATTTTTATCCTTCACAAAAAATCTTTCTCTCATTCCCGTTCTCGGATTAATTTTTTGTTTCTACATGATGGCGCAGATTCCTCTCTCAAGCTGGTTTGGATTTTTAATCTGGCTGCTTATCGGATTATCCATTTATTTTACATTTGGAATTAAGAATAGCAAATTAAGTAAAGCATGATAGCACTTATCACAGGCGCAACTTCCGGCATAGGAAAATCCTCCGCGGAAATTTTTGCTAAGAACGGATATGATTTAATTATCACCGGCAGAAGAAATGACCGGCTGGAAAAAATTTCAGATGAACTCAGGAAAAAATTCAAAGTAAAAGTTCTTACGCTGAATTTTGATGTGTGCAATAGAAAAGAAGTAGAGAAAAATATTTCATCACTGAAAAAAGAATGGAAAAAAATTGATGTGCTGCTCAACAATGCAGGACTTGCTTCCGGACTTTCTCCTATACAGGAAGGCGACATTGATGACTGGGAAAAAATGATAGACACCAACGTGAAAGGACTTTTGTATGTAACGCGGATGATTGCCCCTCTGATGATTCAGAATAAAAAAGGTCACATAATAAATGTTGCATCGCTCGCAGGCAAACAAGCGTATCCGAAAGGAAATGTTTACTGCGCTACAAAATTTGCGGTTGACGCGCTCAGCCAAAGTATGCGCATTGACATGCTCGAACACGGCATCCGCGTGACGAACATTGCGCCCGGTTTGGTGGAAACGGAATTTTCCATAGTGCGTTTTCACGGAAATGCAGAGCGAGCAAAATCCACTTACGCGAATATTCAGCCGCTCACTGCCAATGATATTGCCGAAATAATTTTCTGGTGCGCATCGCGTCCTGCGCATGTGAACATAAATGATGTGGTGATTACGCCCACCGCGCAGGCGAACGCATATTTGGTGCATCGGAAGAATTAAGCCACAGATTTCACTAATTGCCACTAATTTTTTTCTGTGTTAATCTGGGTAATCAGTGGCGGTAATTCTTAAATTTGCCTCATGTATTCAGGAATTTCAAAACGCTTTCTTTGCAGGTACTGGCAGGATAATACCTTCCTCTAAATTTTTTTTCTTTTTCAATCCCGATAGCTATCGGAATTATTTCTGACGCAACTTCGCGTTCAGGATTTCATTCACTCATAATCTATTTTACTATGAAAACTCAAATTCTACATAAAGAAGAATTACATACCTTGCAAAACAATTCCTCTCCTTTGAAAAAGTTTTTTGTTGACAGCGACATTCGAAAAGCAGAAACTCTTTCTTCTGAATTTTATTTCTCTAAAGATTGCTTTGATGTTTCCAAAGAAAAAATTTTTGCTTCTACCTGGCAGTTCATTGGCGAAACCGAAAATGTAAAAGTTCCGGGCGCTTGTTTCCCCACTACAATGCTCGAAGGATTTCTGGATGAGCCGATTCTTCTCAGCCGAGACAAAGATGATACCATTCATTGCATTTCTAATGTCTGCACACACAGGGGAAATCTGGTAGTGGAAGGTCCTTGCGTTGAAAATAATCTGCGCTGCCGCTATCACGGAAAGCGTTTCAAGCTCAGCGGAAAATTTGAATCCATGCCTGAGTTTGAAGGAGTGGAAAATTTTCCGAGCGAGAAAGACCATTTGCCAAAAATTCCTTTCGGAATTTGGGATAAATTGATTTTTGCATCCGTGAAACCAAAAATAAAACTGGAAGAAGTAATCGGAGAAATGAAAAAGCGTTTGTATTTTCTTCCGTTGAATGAATTCAAGCACGAATCCGTTCGTTCGCGAGATTATCTGGTGAAAGCGCATTGGAGTTTGTACTGCGAAAATTATCTCGAAGGTTTTCACATTCCATATATTCATCCGGGACTCAGCAATGCAATTGATTACAATACTTATTCGACCGAACTTTATAAATACTCCAACCTGCAGCTTGCGCTTGCGAAAGGAGGAGAAGAACATTTTATTCTTCCGAACAATCATCCTGACTACGGAAAAAAAGTTGCCGCGTATTATTACTGGCTGTTTCCGAACATGATGTTCAATTTTTATCCCTGGGGATTATCCATTAATGTTGTGAAACCGCTCGCACCTGATTTGACAAAAGTTTCTTTCATTACATATATATATGACAGCATGAAGCTCGAACGCGGTGCCGGAGGAATTCTTGACAAAGTGGAACGTGAAGACGAAGCGATTGTGGAACTCGTTCAGCGCGGAATAAAATCCAGAATGTACGCAGGCGGAAGATATTCTCCCAAGCGCGAAACAGGAACGCATCATCTTCATCAGTTGATTTGCGAATTCATGAATGCATGAAATCATCGAAAAGCGAAATAGTACGAAAAATACGAAAGTGTAATTTACTTTTTCTTTACTTTTTACTTTCTACTATTTACTCTTGCACAACAAGAAAAGAAAAAGTTGATTTGATTGTGCATAACGCTGTTGTTTACACGGTTGATTCTTCTTTTTCTACTGCTGAAAGTTTTGCTGTTAAAAGCGGAAAAATAATTGCAGTCGGAACAAATGATTCTATTCTTGCAAAGTATGACGGAGAAAAATTAGACGCACAGGGCAAAGCCGTTTTTCCCGGACTCATTGATGCTCACTGTCATTTTTACGGATATGGTTTAGGTTTGAAGAAAGTTGATTTGGTCGGAACAAAATCTTTTGATGAAGTCATTCAGCGCGTGATTGAATTTTCAAAATCAAATCATGGCGAATGGATACAAGGGCGCGGCTGGGATCAGAACGATTGGGATATAAAAGAGTTTCCTGATAAAAGAAAATTAGATTCACTCTTTCCCAATACTCCTGTTTTCTTAAAAAGGATTGACGGTCATGCCGCGCTCGTAAACAGCGAAGCACTCAGGCGAGCAAACATCACTTTCGCAACGCAGGTGGATGGAGGCGCTCTGCTTTTTTATGAAGGGGAAAAAACATCGGGCGGTTCTCCGGCAAAAATCACGGGGCTGACCGGAATTTTATTAGACAACGCGATGGATTTGGTCGCGAAAATAATTCCAGCGCCATCAAAAGAAGAAATGAAAGCCGCGTTGCTTGCCGCACAGAAAAATTGTTTTGCCGTTGGTTTGACAACTGTTGACGATGCTGGTTTGGAAAAACAAATTGTGGACTTAATAGATGAAATGCAAAAAAACGATGAACTGAAAATGCGCGTCTACGCAATGCTCACCGACAACAAGGAAAATCTGGATTACTATTTGCAACATGGAATTTACAAGACCGACAGATTAAATGTGCGCTCCTTTAAATTTTATGCCGATGGCGCACTTGGCTCGCGTGGCGCTTGCCTGCTGGAAGATTATTCTGATAAAAAATGTTGGAAAGGATTTTTACTCAGCAAGCCGGAATATTTCAAGGAGATGGCAAAGAAAATGTTTGAAAAGGGATTTCAAATGAACACGCATTGTATTGGTGATTCTGCAATACGATTTATTTTAAATACCTATACAAATATAATTATGGATAGATTGAAAAAAGAAAGCCAGATTCCAAGTAAAATCGAAACACGATGGAGGATAGAACACTGTCAGGTTCTTTCTAAAAAAGATATTGAGGATTCGAAACCAACATGGGCAATGGAAGAAGGAATGGTAGAATATTCAAATCATCATAATGTAATTCTTTCCGTCCAACCAACCCACGCAACTTCCGATATGTACTGGGCAAAAGACAGGTTGGGAGAAGAAAGAATTAAATATGCTTACGCCTACAAAGATTTATTGAAAGCGGCAGGGATGGTTGCGCTCGGAACCGATTTCCCTGTGGAAAATATAAATCCGATGTACACGTTTTATGCAGCGGTTGCGAGAAAAGATTTGAAAGGGTTCCCTGAAGGTGGCTTTCAAATGGAAAATGCTTTGACACGCGAAGAAACTTTAAAAGGAATGACCATTTGGGCGGCTTACGCCAACTTCGAGGAAAAAGAAAAAGGAAGCATTGAAAAAAATAAATTTGCCGATTTTATTATCTTAGATAAAGACATTATGAAAATAAATATGGATGAAGTTCCGAATGTGAAAGTGATTTATACTTTTGTGAATGGCGAAAAAGTTTATTCATCAGAATCAAATAAAAAATAATTTATGAAAAAATTAATTATTCTTATTTCCGCAGCAACACTATTTTTCAATTTCAGCAAACCAATTGCTGTAATAGACGGATGGGATGACGCAACAATTCAAAAAGCCAACACAGCAAAAAATGAAACTTCCTATTCAGATGAAGAAAAAAAAGTCGTGCTCTTCACAAATCTTGCCCGGTTGAAACCGGATTTGTTTGCAAAAACTTTTTTGCAGAAATATATGGACTCCACCAAGACAAAAGAAAGTTCATTCAGCCGCTCACTTAAAAATGATTTGCAGTCAAAATATAAAACAATGGAAGTTCTTACTGTGAAACAGGATTTAACTGATGAAGCAGTTGAACACGCAAAGGACACAGGCAAAAAGGGAAACCTAGGTCATTTTACTTCCGATGGAAAAAGTTTTGACTTCCGCATGAAAAAGTTCAAGGAGGTTTACGGAGCTATTGCCGAAAACTGCGACTATGGAAATAACACAGCACTGGCAATTGTAATTCATCTTTTAATTGACGAAGGGCAGGGCACGGTGGAACACAGAAAAACTTTAATGGATAAATCGTTGAAGTATGTGGGCGTTTCCATTCAGCCGCATAAAAAAGAAAAATGGACCTGCGTGATGGATTTTGCTGCCGATAAAAAATAATTTCATCCTGCAACAAAATACATTTCAATTTCTCCTTTGTTCTTTGCAGGAATTTTTCCGCGAAACTTGAATTCTAATCCTTCAAGGTTTTGAAAACCTTGAAGGATTTGGTACGTTGCGCCCGAAATATTTATTTTCCCCGCTTCGCCCGATGACTCCATGCGCGATGCAACATTCACTGTGTCTCCCCAAATATCATAAGCGAATTTTTTATCGCCTACCACTCCTGCCGTGACAGCACCGCTATGAATTCCAATTCGCAGTTGCCATTTATTATTTTGTTCTATCATCCAATTTTGTATTTCTAATCCCGCTTTTACAATTTCCTCCGCGTGATTTGAATTGGAAGTCGGCAATCCGCTTGCGCACATGTATGCATCTCCGATTGTTTTTATTTTTTCAATGTTGTACTTGGAAATGATTGCATCAAACTTCTTAAAAAGAAAATCTAATTCGGAAACTAATTCTTCGGCAGAAAGTTTTTCTGCAATGGTGGTGAATCCTTTGAAGTCGGTGAACATGATGGTTACGCTCTCGTAATATTTCGGAGACGCTTTGCCTTTTGCTTTTAATTCCTTCGCTGTTTCGGCAGGCAGAATATTCAGCAGAAGTTTTTCTGATTTTTTCCTTTCGCGGAAAATAAAAATGGAAAGCATCAACACAATTAAAAATCCTCCGGCAACCGACCAAATCACAATCTTCTGTCTGTTCAGTTGTGCATCCTGTAATTCTTTATCCTTATTCAATAAAGTAATCTGCTGTTCTTTTTTCTCCGTTTCATACTTGGTTTGCATTTCGGTGATTTGCCTGCTGGATTCTTCGTTGAGAAGCGTGTCTTTGGTTTGAACATATTTCTGATGATACTCATAGGCATTTTTATAATTATTCTCCTTTGCATAAGTTTCTGATAATTCATAAGCCGCTTCCATTACACCTTGCCTGTCATCAATTTTAGTTGCGGTTTCAAAAGATTTTTTTAAGTAATTTATTGCATCTTCCATTTTATCTAACTTTCTGCTTGAAATACCAAGGTTATAATAGGAGAGAACAATGGATGGTTCTTCATTAATATCCTGTGAAACTTTCAGCCCCTCAAAATAATAGTCCTGCGCTTTTTTATATTGAAATTTTTTTTCGTAAATCACCCCGATGTCATTGAGTGTAATACTTAACCCGCGCTTATCATTAAGCTCTCTTTTTATCTGCAGTGCTTTTAAACTATACAGCAATGCATCATCGAGTTTTTCTTTCATGTTATAAATATTGCTGATGTTGGCAAGAGAAACAGCAATACTTTTTTTATCTTTCAGCTTTTCGTCCATATCCAATGCTTTCTTAAAATATTGCAATGCTTCATCGGTTTTATTAATTGCCGCATAAATATTTCCCACATTGCTCAGTATGCCGGGAATTTTTGCGCTGTCGCCCATGGCTTCATAAATTTTAATCGCCTTGAAATACGAATCCAGTGCTTCGGGATATTGCCCTTTTGCCCATTGCACAATTCCAATTCGCACATTACTTCTTGCCATTCCTCTTTTATAATTCAATTGCTCTGCGAGTTTTAGTGCTTCTTTACCATATTCCAAGGATTTTTCAGAGCCATTGTTATAATACTCCCAACAAAGGGTATTCAGAATATTTACCTTATTGGTATCTTTTTTTGCAGCCGAAAGAAGTTTTTCCAGCGAATCAATTTTTTTCTGTTGTGAAAACAGAAACGAAGGAAAAAACAAAATGAAAAGTATCTTTTTCATTAGACATTATTCAGATTAGATATTTATAGAGGTTTGTCATTTCGAACCCTGCTTTGAGGGTGAGAAATCTCCCCCTGAATGAGGAGATTTCTCCCTTCGGTCGAAATGACAACATACACATAGTTTCTTATTTTGAATTCTCCACATAATTTGAAATGGCTCTTACCTGAATGCACGGAATTTTTTCCTCCATGCAGGCAAGAAAAAATGCTGCGCCTTCCATGCTTTCAATATCGGGATTGAATTTCTTTACCACTTTTTTTATGGAAGAAGCATTTCCATGAACCGTATTCACTGTAATTGCTTTTGCTTTCGGAAGTTTATTCAATGTTTTGTTTTTAAACTTTGAACTTGCTCCGAAGGAGTCCCTTCGGGAAACTTTGAACTTTGAACTTTGAACCAACTTGATTTCTTCCGCTGTAAGAAATTTTTCTCCGTCCTCCGCTCCGAAATCAGCAAAACAATCTTCGGTAACATTCACCACAGTTCCCGGTGGAATATTTTTTCTGAAACTTCCCGCTATGCCGGCATTGATTGCCAAATCGTATTTCTTGTTTGATAAAAGTTTCCCTAAATGAAAGGCGGTGGAAGTCATTCCAACTCCGGTAATCAGAAAATCGAGCGTATGTTTTCCAAAAGAAGAAGTAAAAAAACTATCTCCTGTTTTTTTATCGCTTATTCTCAGCAAAGAAGCAATTTCCTTTTTCGTTGCCGATACAATAAGAATTTTCATCGCTCAAATATAAGGATGTTTATCTGGTTGAATCCGAAAGAATCCGTTTGCATCCATTGTAGTTTTTTATATTTGCAACTCATTTTACAGATATGGTTTTCATTACACGCAGGGAGCAATTTTCAGCAGCGCATAAATTATATCGCGAGGACTGGTCAAAAGAAAAAAACGCGGAAGTGTTCGGCAAATGCGCCAATCCCAACTGGCACGGGCATAACTATCAATTATGGGTAACGGTGAAGGGCGAGCAAAATTCCGAAACAAGTTTTGTAACCAACCTCACGGACATAAGCAACATCGTGCGCGAAAAAATAATTTCCAAACTCGACCATAAGAATGTAAACCTCGATGTTGATTTCATGAAAGGAAAACTTGCTACGACAGAAAATTTAGCAGTGGAAATATGGAAGCAGATTGAAGCGCCCATTCAACAACTCGGCTGCGAACTTCATTGCGTGAAAATTCAGGAAACAGAAAACAATTACGTGGAATATTTTGGCAACTGAACATGGCAAAAAAGAAAATTGATTACGAGGATGATGAACTGGAAGGATACGCGCGCAAGGATATTTACAATCCGCGCATGCTCAAAGATATTTCTCAAAAATATTCCGCCATTCTGAAAGATATTGGCGAAGACGTGAACCGCGATGGTTTGAAAAAAACTCCCGAGCGCGTGGCAAAGGCATTGCAGTTTCTTACGCACGGATATGACATTGACCCGGCAGAAATTTTGCGCGCAGCTTTATTCAAAGATGATTACAAGCAAATGGTGCTGGTGAAGGACATAGAAATTTATTCTCTCTGCGAACATCACCTGCTTCCTTTTTTCGGCAAGGCACACATCGCGTATATTCCGAATGGAAAAATTGTGGGCTTGAGTAAAATTCCAAGAGTAGTGGATGCCTTCGCCAGAAGATTGCAGGTGCAGGAACGGCTCACCACTCAAATCCGCGACTGCATTCAGGAAACATTAAAGCCGCTGGGCGTTGCAGTGGTCATTGAAGCAAAACATTTATGCATGCTCATGCGCGGAGTGCAAAAACAAAATTCGGTTGCCACCACTTCCGCTTTCACCGGAGAATTTCTCGACAATCCCAAAACAAGAGAAGAGTTTGTGAATTTAATTTCCAGTAAGCTTCTGTAGATGAAAAATCTTTTCTCTATTTTCATTTTTAATTTTTCATTTTTAATTTTTAATTCTGCTTCGGCTCAGCATTATCTCGGCATTGCCAACAGCGCTTTTGCAGGTGTGAACGGCATTGATGTGAACCCGGCAAGCATTGTGGGCAGCCCGCGCAAATGGGATGTAACCATCATCGGCATTAATGCGGAGGTGGCAAATAATTTTTTAGGCATAACCAAAGGCGGAAGAAAAATTCTTATGTCAAGTAACACGGGCGACTTCGATAATAATACAGACCTGAAAACAACCCGCGCGAAAACCATTTCTGTTTTTGCCGGAGTAAATCTCATGCTTCCTTCGTTCATGTTCATCCGCTCGAAACATAAAGACGCTTTTGCATTCACCTGCCGCAGCAGAATCTACGCAAACATTGACGGCATTCCTGCCGAACTGGGAACCTACGCGATGAACAACGGAGAAGACAGCACTTTTTTTCAGCAGGACCGTTCTGCAAAATACATCAGCGCGCAGGCAATGGTGTGGAATGAATACGGAATCACCTATGGAAAAACCATCCGCGAAAGTTCCAACGAGCGGCTGAATGTGGCGGGGCGGTTAAAATATTTGCAGGGATTTTATTCCGCCTATTTGTTCACAAAAGAAGTGAACTATAAATATTTTCACAACGACAGCACCTCGGGCGACAGCATTTCACTGGAAAGTTCGCTCGTGCACTGGGGCTATTCACCCAATCTCTCCAACACATCGCAGGGTTTCAAATTAAGCACGGGAGGAAAACCCGCCTTCGCGCTCGATGCAGGCGCCACCTATGAATTTCATCCGCTCACCACTGTGCACACGCGCCTGAAATCGGAAGGCAAGACCTCTCCCATGCAGCACGAATACAAATATAAATTAGGATTCTCCATTCAGGATTTGGGCTGGATAAAATTCAGGAAGCCCGATAACGTGCGCGACTTTCAACCCGATTTCAACAAGACAGTGAACATTAGCAACATTGCTTCATTGGGCGATTCCATAAAAGCCGCTTATGAAATAAAAGAGAACGATAAAAAATACCGCATGCAGTTGCCCACACTCATCAGCGCGCAGGGCGATTATTATGCCGGCAGAAATATCTATGTGAACTCCACGTTCAATTATGCCTTTCAGTTCAAGCGGTGGGAATCAAAAATTCATGAAGTAACCTGCTTCAGCATTACCCCGCGCTGGGATTGGAAATGGCTTGGAGTTTATTTTCCGGTTTCCTATAATAAATATACTGCCGTGCGCGCAGGCGCAACCGTGCGCATTGGTCCCCTCATTGCCGGCACAGCCGATTTGCTTCCGCTCATTACGAAAAAAAATCTGCGCGGAGCAGATTTTCATTTCATGCTCAAAGTTCCGCACCTTCATTTCGGCAAGCATACAAAGCGCACGAAGAGCAACAGCAAGTTTGAAGTGAACGAAGAAAAAAACAAGCCGGTGAAGCGCAAGAAAGGAAAAACCTACATGCCGAAGAAAGACGAATCGCCTGTGGAAAAAGAGCATAAGCAGCCCAAGCCGGAAAAAAGAAAAAAGAAAGAGCACACTGCGCCCGAAGCGCCCAACGAAAAGAAAGTGCGCAAACATATTTTCCCGCGCTTTCACCTCTTCAAAAAGAAAAACAAGCATAAGCCGGGCGAAGGCGAAGAGCATACCATTTATTTCAAGTTGTAAAGATAGGACTTACGCAAAAGTTTTGTGAGTATTGTCATTTCGACCAGAGGGAGAAATCTCGTATGTTTGGCACAAAGGAGATTCCTCGCTTCGCTCGGAATGACACCGTTTTGCGAAAGTGCTGAAAGAAAGGAATTCAACCCATGCAGCCATGCCTTTATTGCCCGGAGCCATCCATGCAACCCTTGCAGCCATCTGTTCAATCCATGGAGCCGTGTGTGCAACCAATGGAGCCATCCATTGAATCCCCGGAGCCATCTGTTCAACCGATGGAGCCATCCATGCAACCCTTGCACCCATCCGTTTAATCCTTGCAGCCATGGATTCAACACATGCAGCCCTGCATTCAACCCATGGAGCCAGCTGTGCAATCAATGGAGCGTTGCATTGAACCGAAGCAGCCCCGTCTTTATCCGATTCGTATATAGAGTATATTGCTCCATTGATACGGGTCGGTGCCGTGGGTGGAGGTAACTTTTTTCGCTTTGCTGATAGAAAATTTGGTGGCGTTCATGGCAGTGGTGGCGCTTAATTTAGCATTGGTCTTTTTAGTATGTGCTGGCGGAAGCACCACCGTGTAACGAACAGCCACCACAGTTCCGCTGGCAAACCCCTTCATGATTAGTTCGGTAACCGAAATGGCAATGGGCTTTTCCCACAAAGCGGGCAGCAAATTTTCTGCCGTGGTAATGCCATATTCATATACATATACCATGTGCCCTGCGCCTGCCGATTTCACGCGCACATGAAAACTTCCTTTTTCTGAAGGCAGCGATTCAAAATCGCGCGGATGGGCAGCGCTCTTCTTTTTGAGTTTATAGCCGATTCGCAGCGCCACCGCTTCGCCTGCCGTTACATCGCCCTGCGCCACCGCCACATCGTTGCACACGCCCTGCACATACAGCCCGTCTTTTTTATAAGAACGTTCTACAATATTGCGCTGTTTTATTTCATCGTCTGCCGTAGCTGTGGGCGGCTTGGTCTGGCGGTTAGTGTGAATAGTCAAAAGGGTATCGGCTTGCGAATGCAGGGTGCCGTCTGCCACTGGCGGGGCGGTGGCATCGGGGTCGCCTGTCAGTTTAATGCCTTTGGCATTGCTCACTAAGGTGGGCGTATCCATTTTATCGGTTTCGAGCGATAAAATGATTTTTGGAAGGTTCTTTTTGCTTGCAGCCGCCAGCAGGATAATGAGCCGTGCATAATCGCTGGCTTTCATACTGATTTTTTTCATTTGTGTTGTTGGTTTTTATGGTTTAGAAACTATTTTTATTTTTCTGTTTGGTTTGGTTGTATTCGGGTTCAAAAGTTATTTTTTTCAGTTCCTGCCTTTCTTCTATGATTTGGAGCACTTCCTTAAAATCATATCCGGGATGTTCAAGGGCAAAAAAAATTCTGAAAGTGATGAAACATTGTAAAGGTTGCAGGTATTAACGAGCGTATTGAGTGTTGGGTTCGTTTCTTTTGTTTCAGATTCTCCCACATTAATGCCCAGTTTGTGAGTTGCGAATTGCTGCTTGATTCCATTTTTATGACGGAGCGCTTGCAGGTGCAGTTGCATTTTTTTAGATATATCGGAAAACAGAAGCATCAAAAAATTATTTCGGCAAATGACTAAATAAAAAAGCACATGGAATCTTGCGAAGGACAAATATCTTCTCATTTATAAATGAGAAACAGTGCGGTTTTTTTCACCGGCAATTAACAAAATGGAATTTTGCTTTCCATTTATACCTATACCTTATTCCGTATTTCCTCCATTATTTGCTTTTGCAAAATAAATTTTTACCTTTGTTTTTTCAATGGCTCGTTGCAGTTTGTTCTGAAACGCGAAATCGAAACATCAACCAAACAAAATGTTTCATGAACAACAAATTTATGGCTCTGTATCCCGAAAAAATCGGGACGTTCGTGCTGAGAGCGCTCCTGCCTGCGGCAGGCAAGTTCTCTCTCTCTCTGATTTTTTCTCTCGGCATTTTCCCCCTTCTTGAAGGGGGTGCAGGGGGATGTAAAGCGCAAACCCTTTCCGCCAACCTGCAATCGTTCAGCATTCTTTCCGGCTCATCGGTTACATCAGTTCAAACCACCGATGTGAACGGAAACGTGGGCGCAGTGGGAACGGTTGATTCCACCGTAAAAGCAGGCGGCACGGTTACCGGCAGCGTTTGCGTGCTTTCAACCGCGCTTGATAGTTTGCAGAAAATACAACAGGCATTTTTTAACAAGCAGGCGCAGACCATTTCGCAAACCAACGTGAGCAACACCACTTACACAGCGGGAACTTATTCTTTTCCTTCTTCGCTCACCATGCAAGACCAGATTATTCTCACAGGCGATTCCACCGCCAAATTTATTTTTAACATAAACGGCTCGCTCACCTTTGATGCGCAACTTGTTTTAAGCGGAAGCGTGCGCGCGGAAAACATTTTTTTCAATGCCGATTCATCCGTTCAGATTCTCGACAGCGCGCGTATTTGCGGAACTATTCTTTGCAGCGGAACTATTTCGTGCATGACGGATTGCTTTCTAAAAAACGCCCGTCTGCTGAGTGCCGACAGCGTGAACATGATTGCTCCCGCAGATACGCTCGGCATCATAAGTAAACAATTAATTTCTTTCGGCAGCACGTGCGGGTGCGCCATTGATTTGGGAAATAAAGATACCTGCGCGAATAATCAGATAACTTCCGATAATGAACTATGGCTAAAATTTATTCCTGATTCTGAACAGGTAGAAATTTCTGTTAGAGATAATAATGCACAGATTGGAAATGATACGTTATTTATTTTTAAAGGAAACTGCAATGAGTATTTTTTCTTCTCATGTATTGCGAATCATGGTAATACTAGTGAATTTAAATCTTCATTTGATTCAATTCCTTTTACACCCGGTGCTAACTATTTATTACGCCTGAAAACTACTCTTTTGAATTCTTCATTTTCTTTTTGTATAAGTAATCTCAGCAATAAATTTCATGTAAGCAGTGCTGGTCCATGTAGTAGTAATAATTGCAATTCTGTAAATTGTTCCACTTCTACTTGCGAGTTAATTGCTAATGGAGATTTTACAAATAACTTTACTCCCCCTAGCGGACAAAATCCTTTTTATTCTTGCGATGTTTGTTGCTGGAAGGACGGATGGGGTTCACCTAGTATTAATACTATTAATAATCCCCCTCCACCCCCATTATCACCATCGTACGCTGTATTAGGTACAATGATTGGAGTTTGTAACTCTAATCCTGCTCATATAAGCGATGCTATGTATGTTCCAATAAATGTTCAAAGTAGGAATTATATTTTGTCTTATTACGATCGCGTTAACTGTTGTGACCAAAATATGATGCCGGAATCTATAGATGCTTTTGTAGGAATAGGAAACTTATCGGTTAATGCCGGAATTCCATCCGGGCAGCAATGTGAAAATATTCCCGCTAATTATCAGGAAATTGTTGGACCAACAATTGGAAATAATTATGTAAACAATAAAACATGGACACAAAAAATATTTTGTTTTAAAGTAAATTATCCTTACTTGGATTTATTTTTTTTCCCGCGTGGCGGGACATCTAAAACAGTATACAATTGGTTTGTTGATGGGGTTAGTTTAATACCTTTTGATCCAACATTTATAACTAATGTAACAATTTGCAGCGGTTCTTCTGTGCAACTTATTTCATCGCCTTGCTGGCAGCAATTACAGGCATTAGGCGTTACTGCAAGTTGGACTTCTACTCCTGCGGGATTTACATCTACAAGTTTTACTCCGACTGTTAGTCCGCAAAGTCCCACTGTTTATACGGTTACCTTCAAAGGTCCTGGCGGATGCACTTCTAATTCTGGTACCACTACGGTCAATGTACAAGGACCAACAATAAGTTTTGCTGCTGATAACGGTGTTCATTGTTTATCTTCCTTGAATCTTGTTCAATTTACGAGCACGATTATAGGCGTATCGCCATTCACAATTCATTGGGATTTCGGTGACCCTGCTTCTGGTCCGAACAACTCTTCTATAATACTAAATCCTACTCATTCTTATTTTTCAACCAGTAGCGGTCCAGGAATTTATCAGATAGGATTAACAGTAACCGATGCCAGCGGATGCTCTACAACTGTTTGCCATCCTGTAGAAATTGCTCCTTGCTGTTATCAGAAATCCGATTTTGATGTACAGCAGGATATTTCCCTAACTACACAAACATGGCAGCAACCTCCTTTTAATGGATATTGCAATTCATGC
>JACQAL010000034.1 GCA_016195025.1 Bacteroidota bacterium
ATGATGATGTAGTGTTAATGTTCGGTAATAACTCGCCACGAGTTATTCTGAACATTAATACTGTTGCTCTAAAACAAAAAATGTAACTTTAAACTCTAAACCAAAAATCGCCTTGTTGCGCTAAGGCCTTGAATGCACCAATACCTGATTTTTTCCATCGCCCGTCCGATTGAATGTATTCCCGATCAGAACAACAGCGTTAGCATTGGACTGATGATAAACAACGAACTGAAAAAGAGAATTGGTTTCTGGGAAGATGATAACATTCCTGTAAAAATTGTAAACCAAACCTGCGAGCGCTGCCCGATTGAAAATTGCAAAGAACGCGCAGTCCCTGCAATTTATATTGAGAAAGAAAACAAAATTAAACTGGCGGAAGAAAAGATAAAAGAACTTTCTGCGAGTTAGACCCGCAATTATTCTCCCCAATCGGGTTGCTAAATATGTTTCTTAACTTTACTTTTGGTTAAGCAATTCATAACGCCAACATTATGAAATATAAATTTCTCTTTTCTTTTTTTGTTTACTGCCTACTGCCAACTGCCGACTGCTTTTCCCAGCCCCAGCACAACTTCTGGTATTTCGGCAGGCATGCAGGATTGGATTTTTCTTCTGGTTCACCTGTAGCGGTGTATGGCAAATCCAATACAGATGAAGGTGTTTCAGGTATTTCAAGTGCAGCAGGCGCTTTGCAATTTTACATCGGCACGGATACAACTTGTTCTTCCGTAATAAATATTTGGGATGCAACTCACACTTATATGCAGAACGGAACGGGTTTGTACAGCAACTGTTCTACTTCGCAAAGCACTATAGTTGTTCCACATCCCGGATGCAATTCAAATAAATATTTTATTTTTCAGGTGGAAGGTTCAACGGGCGGATGCGCGCACGGATGCGGTGCGTATTATTCAGAGGTGGATATGTCGCTCAACAGCGGGCTGGGCGCGGTTACCACAAAAAATAATGCGCTGTACTCCTGCGGTTCTCCGCCTTGCGTAACCGAACAGGTAACGGCAACTCCGAATGCGAATGGAATTGATTACTGGGTTTTGATTCACGAATACAGCACAAATAATTTTCGTGTTTATCCGGTTACTTCTTCAGGAGTTGGCGCGGCAGTTGTTTTTTCAGTCGGTCCTGTTTATTTTGGTTCGGGTGGAATCATCGGATATACAAAATTCAATCTTGCGGGAACAAAAATTGCCGCAGGCGGTGGGGGTTCTCTTTACCTGTATGATTTTAATAATGCAACGGGAGTAATTTCCAATCCGCAAGACCTTGCGCTCGGCTCATCGGGTTATGGAGTTGAATTTTCTCCCAACGGAAATTATCTTTACTGCACCAATTTTTTTAACCTGAAGATTTTCCAGTACGACCTTACATCCGGCAATATTCCTGCATCCATCACGCAAGTAGATGTAGGTTCTTTTTACAACAAAGGAGCGCTTCAACTTGCTCCCGATGGAAAAATTTATGCGGCTGTTTCAGGGCAGGCATTTGTTGGCGCGATTAATTCTCCCAACTCGCTATACCCGGCAACCAATTATGTAGATAATGTAGTGCCGCTTGTTGCAGGAACTTTGGAGGGCATTGGCTTGCCGAATTTTCTTGCTTCCTATAATTCTTCGGGCGGAGGATTGTCTGCAACATCAACTGCAAATAATATTTTATGCAACGGAGGAAACGGAAGCGCCACCGCAAATGCTTCGGGAGGAAATTCTCCGTATACATATAGTTGGAATCTTACCGGGCAAACTACTTCAACTGCAACAGGACTTGCGGCAGGAAATTATACAGTAACGATTACGGATGCTGGCGGATGTTCAGCAACGGATACGGTTTCAATTTCTCAACCGACCGCACTTTCAACTACGATTACTTCAACAAATTCCTGCGGAAGTTCGGGAAGCGCAACAATAGCAGTAGCAGGAGGAAGTGGTAGTTATACATATAATTGGAATCCTACAGGACAAACTACTTCAACTGCAACCGGACTTTCTTCAGGAAATTATTCTGTGACTATTACCGATGGAAATGGATGTACAAGCACAGCGAGCGCGACAATTAATTCAGGAAATCCACCGACCGCAACTATTTCTGCAAGCAACACAACCGTTTGTTCGGGAAGTTCTGTAACGCTCACTGCAAGCGGTGGAGGAACTTATTCGTGGAGCACATCACAAACTACAACTTCAATTAGTACCACAGCAACTGCCACGGCAACTTATTCCGTTGTTGTTGATTCAAGCGGATGTACCGATACTGCTTCCATAACCATAAATGTAATTGCAACTCCCACGGCAACTATTTCTCCGAACATTTCTGTTTGTGCAGGACAAACTGTAACACTCAATGCTTCAGGCGGAAATAATTATTCATGGAATACTGGACAAACTACTTCAACAATTACTGCTACTGCCACTGCCGCTGCAACTTATTCCGTTATTGTTTCAAACGGAAATTGTTCCGACACTGCTTCAACTTCCGTTTCTATTTTATCTTCTCCATCTCCAACCATCACAGGAAATAATTTACTCTGCACCGGAGATACAACAACATTAATTGCTAACGGAGGAAATTCTTATTCGTGGAACACAGGTTCAACCTCAACTTCCATAAATGTAAATCCAACTTCAAGCACAACCTATACTTTGACTGCAACAAATTCAAGCGGATGTTCTGCGAGCATAACTGTAACCGTCACTGTTTCTCCGCCACCAATTGCTAATGCGACAAGCGCAACGGTTTGTCAGGGCACAAATGCCATCTTAACAGCAAGCGGTGGAGGAAATTATTCGTGGAGCACAGGTGCAACAACTTCTTCCATCACGACAACGACTGCTGGAAATTATTCTGTGATTGTTTCTGTTGGAACTTGTTCCGATACAGCAACCGCAAGTGTTACAGTGAATCCGAATCCAACCGCAACCGCTTCATCCAACACAACGATTACACAGGGAAACAGCGCAACGCTTACCGCAGGCGGTGGAGGAAATTATTCATGGAGTGATGGAAGCAACGGAGCAACGATTTCTGTTTCGCCTAACGCTACAACGGTTTATTGCGTTACGGTTGTAAATTCTTTTGGATGTAATGATTCCGCCTGTGTGACAGTAACCGTTGAACCGATTGACTGCTCCAACAGCGATAATTATTTTCTGCCGAATGCATTTTCACCGAATGGTGATAATGAAAATGATTTTCTCCGTATTCATCTGCAGAATATATTGTGCGTGAAAGATTTTAAACTGATTATCTATGACCGATGGGGAGAAAAGATTTTTGAATCGGTTGAAACAAACTTTCAATGGGATGGAACATACAAAAGCAAAAAGTTAGACACCGCAGTGTTTGTTTACATCCTCGAAATAAATTACAAAGACGGAAGCCAGATGAGGAAATCAGGCAATGTGACTCTGGTAAAATAAAAATTCAGAATGAATAAATCCTTACCTTTGTATTTATGAAACTAAAAGTTATAATACACGAAGACCTGCCTGCCGGCAAGGCAGGAAAGAAAAACGGCTATTGGGCAGAAGTTCCTTCCTTGCCCGGCTGTTATACGCAGGCAAATTCAATGGAAGAACTTATTTCAAATATTTATGAAGCCGTTGAAGGGTATTTGAAAGTCCGCGAAGAAGAAGCCGAAAAATCTTTCCGCAAAACAAAACACGAAAGACATGAAAAGTACCGCGTACTTAAAGTGGCAGTGTAATGAAATCGGTTAGCGGGAAACAACTCTGCAAGATTGTTGAAAAGAAGGGATGGCTCTTAAAGCGCATTAACGGAAGCCATCACATTTACAAGAAAACAGGTGTAGAACATCTCCTCGTAATTCCTGTTCACAAAAATCAGGATTTGAACCCCGGCTTACTCCGAAGTATAATGAAACTGGCAGGCATTTCAGAAAACGAATTGTAAAACTTTTATAAACATTTTCTGCAACCGCAGTGTTTGTTTACATCCTCGAAATAAATTATAAAGACGGAAGCCAGACGAGGAAAGCAGGGAATGTTAGTTTGATAAGATAAATTCTTTCCGTGTTTTTTTTAGACCCGCCATTATTCCTTTATCATGGGCTTTACAATCCGTTTCGTCCATTTACTTTCGCCCCCGATTTTAAATTCACATCACACTAAAATTCTAAACTTATTTTTTATGTCAACAAAAATCGCTACAGCAGTAATGCACTGCACCCAGCAGCAGCCCAAAAAAATTATTGAGCGCGGAATAAAAGTGCGCGATGGATTATATGCAAGCCCTCTTTACGCCACACCGCCCGTAACAAAGGCAAACTACACGCCACTGGTGGATGCAGCAGTTACAGCGCAGGGCGATGTGAAAGGAGGAGGAAAAAATGCCACCACCGCCCGCAATACGGCAACCACAGCGCTTTTTCTCACGCTCGAAAAACTGCTTTTATATGTGAACGGGCTTTACAAGGGAGACAAAGACAAACTTTCTAAATCAGGTTTCGACATAAGCAGCGAGCCCGCCCCGCACGGAATACCCGATGCGCCCGTAATAAAAAAAATTGAGAATGGCGATACTCCCCACAGCGCAAAAATTTTTCTTGCTAAAACAACAAGCCCTCTCGATACTCAAAAAGAAAGCGTAAACTTTATTGTGCAAATGTCGGACGATGACAGCGCGGATGAAAATTTTAAAACCGTGCTGCAAACCAAAAACCAGCATAAGTTGGTTATTGCAAACCTCACGCGGGGCAAAGAAGAATTTTTCCGCGTTGCAAAAGCAAATGCAAAAGGTCAGAGCGATTGGAGCAACACGGTTTCATTTATTCCGCAATAGCGCAACGCAATGTATGCGTATTGCCAGGTAATGTTCATACATCGCTCTCTGATGTTCATACATCGCTCTCTGATGTACCTGCATCGAAAAGCACTATACATACATTCTTCTTTAATAAAGATAAATCACGCTTCAAGGCAGGTACATTGCGCGCTGATACACATACATAATCCGTTCATGCAGCTCTATTACTTTTGCATATTAATACATCGCTCTTGCATGCAGCCATATCGGTATTTAATAGAGATATATTTTTCGGTAATGTGAATACATTGCTCTTTAATGTATGCCGATTTCTTTCTTTGGTAGTGTTAAATATGTAAGGATACATGTTCAAACTTCTGGTAACGAATTAACGAATCACTTTACGAATGTAACGAATAACAGCATCATTCGTAAAATTTGTAACAAGATTCGTTCATTCGTTACCAGGAATAGAGAATTGCATCATTAAATTTGCAATACTACCCTTTCTTTTTTAGACAGGTCATTATTTGATGTTATCTGCTTGTAATCCGCATTGAACGAATTTACCTTTGGGTATAATTTTTATAACGCCAGCATGAAAATTAAAAATTACTTTACATCAGAAAAATTTACACCCATTTGTTTTTTCATAATTTTTTTCTCAGGAATCTCTGCGGAGAATTTGACCGCCCAAAGCGGAGGAGGCGGTTGCGTAAATTGTCTTCAGGAAAAAGATCCGTCCGCAATGAACGGAAACGGCTCGCTCGGAGTAAGTTTTTCAAAATCAAAATGCGGGCTTAACTATGTGCAGGCATCTGTTCCGCTTCAGAGAAGAAATTATCAGAACATTCCGAGTTCTGTTCAGCCGGCAACCGTTACCATCAGCGGAATTCCAAGTTGTGCCACAGTTGAAAAAGCGGTCTTGTATGCGGGAACTTCGGGAGATGGAGTAGCAATCACAGCAACGATAAAAAATCCAGCCAACAACACAACTAATTTTCCGATGACAATTATTGGAAGTGATATTTCAAAATGCTGGGATAGTTTCGGATATCATCAGACCTTTTCTTACCGCGCGGATGTTTCAACTTGCATTACAGGAAACGGAACTTATACGATTAGCGGATTGCCCGTTGCTCCTCCGAATCCGACTGACACCAACGATACGGACGGTGCAACTTTATTTATTGTGTATGTAAATCCGAACGCGCAGTATAAAGGCGACATTGTGATTTACGATGGCGCGTATGTGATTGGAAACTTCGGAACAGCAACAACCACAATGACAGGACTCAGCGTATGCGCGAATTCTTCTTCTGCAAATGCGTTTGCGATTGTTGCCGACATTCAGCCGCAGAACGGAGGAGTGAATGTTTCGCTGAACGGAAGTCCGAATATTCATGTGAACGGGCAGATGTGGGATTTTGTTCAGCAAAACACAACTGTTTCTTCATCACAAACAACCGCAACATATAAAGTGCAAACAAGCGGTGATTGTTTCAACTTTGAAATGGCTGGACTTTATTTTCAAACTACCACCTGCACTACTTGCGGAAATGCTTCTACAATTTCTGTCACTTCAAATCAAAACAACGCGAGTTGTACCTGCAATGGAACTGCAACTGTAAATCCATCGGGAGGAAATCCTCCTTACACTTACAACTGGAGCAATAATGCAACCACTTCAACTATTTCCGGTCTTTGTGCCGGGACTTACATCGCCACCATTGATGACGCGAGCGGATGTAATTCAACTTCAGCAACCGTTACAATTACTTCAGCCGCAAGTTTCACTCTCAGCGCAAATTCAACAAGCACTCCATGTAGTTCTGCTGTGGCAACTGCTTCTGCAATTATTTCAGGAGGAAATTCTCCTTTCACTTTTTTGTGGAACAATGGTCAGACAACTTCCACCGCAACTAATCTTTCCGCAGGAAATTATTCTGTAACCGTTACGGATGGAAACGGATGTTCGCAAACAACAGTTGCAACGGTGACCTGTGTTCCTACAAGTTCATCTTCTTGTCCTGCATTTGCAAATCCCTCTTTTGAAAATGGCGGAATCAGCGGAGGAGGAATAGGAATTTTGGGCGCGCCATGGAATATTTGCGCATACACTCCTGATACCTATCCGGCAGCAACTCCCCAATTCACTACAACTCTTACACCATCCAACGGACAAAACTTTATTGGTTTTTATTTTACTGCTCCCGCCCCTGAATCTTTCGGTCAACAACTTTCAACGCCATTAACGGCAGCAAATACTTATTCGTTTACAATAGACGCAGCGGCTTATTCAGGCGGGACAGTGGTTCCGCAAGGACAATTTGAAATATGGGGAGGAAATTCTTCCTGCGCGAATAGCCAATTGCTGTGGACATCCCCGGTTATCAATAACCTCACATGGCAAACTTTCTCTGCAAATCTTGCCGCGCCAACTTCAAATTATTCATATCTCACTTTTGATATAACTTGCTCCACTTGCATTTTTCCTTTTCAGAACGCCTACATATTTTTAGATAACATTCAATGCGTGGCTGTTCCCTCTCCTTCTGTAACTGCAACGGGAAATTCCGCCTGCGCGGGAAATTGTGTTACGCTCACTGCAAATGCTTCTTCGGGAAATTCTCCTTACACTTATTTATGGAGCGGAAATCTCGGAACAACTTCTGCTGTGAGTGCGTGTCCAAGCGTAACAACAATTTATACTGTAACAATTACTGACGCAAATTCTTCTACTGCAACTACCACTGCTACAGCAACTATTATCACTTGCTCAACCAGTGCAACCTGTCCTGCATTTCAAAATCCATCTTTTGAAAACGGAGGGAATGGTGGAATTGCAATGACTGCTCCTCAATGGACAATTTGCAATCTCACTCCTGACCTTTATCCTCCGGGAATGGTTACCACTTCTCTCACGCCAACGCAAGGACAAAACTTTGCCGGCTTTACTTCCGACCCCATCAACACAGGCGAATCGTTCGGACAGCAATTAACAACTCCGCTGAACGCGGGAGGAAATTATTCTTTCAGCATGGACCTTGCTGGATTTAATGGCGCGCCATTTTATTTTCCAAAAGCGCAGGTAGAAATCTGGGGAGGAAATTCTTCCTGTGCGAAAACCCAATTGCTATGGACTTCTCCTGTCATAAATAATCTTTCATGGCAAAACTATACAGCCACCCTTGCTGTTCCGACAGGAAATTATTCTTACATAACTTTTCAATCCATCTGCCCCACATGTGTTGCTCCCAACGAAGCTGGCTATATGTTTTTGGATAACATTCAATGCACTCCTCCTGTTCCTTCTTCATCTTGTCCTGCATTTGTGAATCCTGATTTCGAAGGACAGCCGCCAACGATTAGCGCTGCTGCTCCTTCGTGGACAATTTGCGGAAGCGGAACTCCTGACATTTGTCCGCAGCCAATACTCAACGCTACGGTTGCCGCGAGCAGCGGATCAACTTATCAGGGCGGTTCAAATTCAACTCCTGAAATGTGGGGACAACAACTTTCTTCTCCAATCACAGCAGGAACGCCATACTCTTTCACAATGGATATGTACGCAGTGAATTCTCTTATCATTACAGGTAATGGACAATTGGAAATCTGGGGAGGAGGAAATACAAGTTGCGCGCAAACAGAAAAGTTGTGGACTTCCCCTGTTTTGCCGAGCGGTGGAAACTGGCAGACCGTTCCTGTAAATTTTACTCCGCTCGGAAATCATACTTACATTCTTTTCAAACCTGTTATGGTGAATGGATTAAACTATGTGTGCGTGGATAATATTCAATGCTCTGCTTCTCCTCCATCCACTCCGACTGTTACAACAACAGGCGCGTCTGCATGCGCGGAAAATTGTGTTACACTCACTGCAAATGTTTCTTCAGGAACTCCGCCATACACTTATTTATGGAGCGGTGGATTGGGAACAACTTCTGCAGTAACTGCATGTCCATCTTCAACTACTACTTACACAGTAACGATTACTGACGCAAATTCTTCTACTGCCACTGCGACAGCCACAGCAACTATAAATTCAAATCCCACTGCAAACATTTCAGGAAGCGGAACAATTTGTTCAGGAAGTTCTGCAACGCTTACTGCAAATGGAGGCGGAAATTATTCGTGGAATACAAACGCGACAACTGCTTCAATAAGTATTTCTCCGACTTCTACAACATCTTATACAGTTACTGTCACAAATGGAAACGGGTGTACTGCCACTGCTACTGCCACTGCTACTATTTCTCCGCAGATAAATATTACAACATCTTCTACAAACTCGTCATGCGGAACGAATACCGGAAGTGCAACTGCAAATGCTTCGGGAGGAAGCGGAACATTCACTTATTCGTGGAACACAACTCCAATTCAAAATACTTCTACAGCAACGGGACTTTCTGCAGGAAATTATTCTGTGATTGTTACAGATGCTCAGGGTTGTTCATCCACGCAAACAGTTTCAGTTGCGAATTCAAATGGAGGAACTGCTTCGCTGAGCGCATCACAAAATGTTTCGTGCTTCGGAGGAAATAATGGAAGCGCAACTGTTTCAATGAGCGGAGGAAGTTCTCCATTCACTTATTTGTGGAACAATGGTCAGACAACCTCTACAGCGAATAATTTATCCGCGGGAAATTATTCAGTAGTTGTAACTGATGCAAATGGATGTTCAAGTTCGGTGAGTGTAAATATCACACAACCTTCTGCGCTTTCAGCAACCACTTCATCCACGGCAAATATTTCCTGTCTTTCTCCAAATGGAACGGCTTCAGTTGCAGCGGCAGGAGGCAGCGGCAGTTATACTTATTTATGGAATCCGTCTGCTGCCGCAACTGCTACTGCCACTGGTTTACAGGCTGGAAATTATTCTGTGACGATTACGGATGCGAACGGATGCACCGCAACACAAACTGTTTCTGTTGCAGGACCAACACTTCCGACAATTTCTGTTTCAGGAAATACTCTTTTATGTCAAGGCGACCAGACGACCCTTACTGCAACTGGCGGAGTTGTTTATTCGTGGAGCAATGGCTCAACAAATAATCCTCTCACTGTTTCCCCTGCTTCATCTTCAACTTATTCTGTAGTTGGCGCTGACGCGAATGGATGCACAAATACTTCCACAATTTCCGTAACAGTTTCGCCACCGCCAACTGCAAACATTACAGGCAATAATACGATTTGCTCAGGAAACAATACTATTTTAACAGCAAGCGGTGGAGGAAATTATTTATGGAACACGAATGAAACAACTTCTTCAATCAATATTTCTTCAGCAGGAAATTATTCTGTAGTTGTTTCCATAGGAACTTGTACAGCAACAGCAAATTTTTCTGTTGCCGTTATTCTGAGTCCGACTGCAAATGCAGGAGTAAATGTCGTAATTAACATTGGAGAAAGCACAACTTTGAATGCTACTGGTGGAGGCACATATTCATGGAGTCCATCGGCAGGATTAAGTTGCGCTAATTGTGCGAATCCTGTTGCAAGTCCCACTGCGACTACGGATTACTGTGTGTTCGTTACAAATTCAAACGGGTGTTCAGATTCAAATTGTGTGCGAGTAACAGTTGAATATAACTGCACGCCAATATATATTCCCAATGCTTTTTCTCCGAACGGAGATAATGAGAACGATGAATTTTTTGTCTATGGAAATTGCATAAAAGAGATGAAACTGATTATTTACAACCGCTGGGGAGAAAAGGTTTTTCAAACTACCGAGCAGAAAAATGGCTGGAACGGAGAGTGGAGAGGAAAAACAGAAGACAGCGCGGTATTCAGTTATTATTTTGAATATACATTAGTCTCAGGTGAGAAAGGGAACAGAAAAGGAAATGTAAGTTTGATAAAGTGATTTTTTGTTTTCGGCAATCCTTTTATCTTTGCTTGCTCGTTTTAATTCTTTATAATAAAATCTTTCATCATGAAAAAAGAACTACTCTTTCTTTTCATCACTGTTTGCGTATTGTTTCTTCACGGAAACATTGCCGCGCAAAACCAAAATGTAGGAATCGGAACATTAACTCCGAATGCCAGCGCAGTGCTTGACCTGAGTCCGCCCTTGAATGACAAAGGTTTTCTTGTTCCGAGATTAACCGCATTGCAACGCCTTGCAATCACAACTCCCGCAAACGGATTGCTGGTGTATGACACTGACTCCGCTTGTTTCTTTTTCTATAAACAAATTTCTTCATCATGGAATTCTCTTTGTAACAGCGGAATCACTGGAGGAATTGGTCCGACAGGTTCGACAGGCGCAACAGGAACTGCGGGAACAACAGGTGCTACTGGACCAACAG
>JACQAL010000035.1 GCA_016195025.1 Bacteroidota bacterium
CCCGACTGCTTGGTCTGGTGCCAGACTTCAGACTGGCGCCAACTGAAACTAACTGCACATTGGCGTCATTGGCGCAACAGCCGAAGGAATCCCTATCTTTAATGCGCCAACGAACGCCAATATGCGGTCGTTAGCACCAATGCAAAAAGACAAATGACACGGTGGACAATTACTCTTTTCTCGACAGCGTTCCTCCTGCTTGGACTGCAAAGTATCGGACAGCCAAAGCGAGATAAAGACACAACCGCTTTTCAAAAATTTGACAGCGTTGAACACTATAAAATAGTCCAACGCACAAGCATAATAAACGCAATAGACTATCGCTCACATTTGCTTCTATCAGAAATTTATTTTTACAAACCTGACAATAAGACGGTAAAATTTAAATATTTTTTTGGTGGTATATCTTTTACAGGAGCAACGAATTATAAACGGCAAGAACTAATTGACTATTGCGAATTGATAAAACGGATACGAGACACAACAATAATTAATTCTAAAGGACAAATGGCTATTAGTGCGAGAGTAATAAAATATGGAAAAACTTATATTATAATGGATGGCTATGAATGCATTTACAAAGATGACACTCTTATTCAAATCAATTATTATAAAAACGGAAAGTATGTTGGCAACAAACAGGTGAAGGACAAAATATTTCAAGCAGACAGTTCACAAAAACAGACAGCATCACAACCGCAGACAGTTGTGCAAACAAAGGACAGTTTAGACAAATTCTTTGAAGATTCTGTGATTGATTACATTACTCAAATTGTTCATTCACCAAGAAATGGTGGAAGTACATCCACAAATTATTTTATTAATGGCATCAAAGTTACTAAAGACAAATTTCAAAATAACATTGACAGTTTAAAAAAGGTGACTGCTTCAAATTACTTTAGGTTTTCTACATTTAATGTATCCATTAGCTATGGAAGATATGAGACAATTTATGGCTACAAAAAAGACAGTAAACTTTTCACAGGAAAAATATATGCTTATTCAGAAGACGGCATAGCAACAAAATGGCTTATTTATAGAAAGGGAATCTATATTGGAGACACTTCATTAGACAACAATAAAGAGAAGTAATAATTGACAACTTTGCAATTACAACACCTTTCTCGCAGTCGACAGTTTCGCAGTAAGACAACGCTACTTCTCCGTGGACTCTTGCGCAGGGACAAAATTGCACAGGTGCTAACAGCAAGTTTGCTCTATGCGGGCTAAATCGTAAATTTGGTGTGCAGATTTTCTACGAGCATTTGTCTTGCCGACAAATCCTTCTCCGAAAATCCGCACAGCGCAAACTTGCAAAACGTTATGAACAAGCGCCAAAATACAAAAGACATTTTCTTATATTTGGACAATCATGTAAAATGACTTTACTCTTTTCATCAGACAATTATTCAAACAGCCGCGACAATCTCTCGCGGACAGTTATGCAGTTTGCCGACCGCAGACAAATTCAAAAAAATATTTCACGGGCTGACAATCTCTCACTTCGCTCGACAGTTGCTCCTTCACTGACAGCATTTATAAAAACTACATATAATAAGGCAGCGGGACAGTTACTTTTTCAATTGCTCGTTGCGCAACCGCTGACAGCAGTGCAAAAAATCGGTAGACAAATCCTGCACAGCGGGCTGCTTGCACATGGCGCACAAGCGGAATTTTGCCTTTATAGTTTTTGTGTGCGCCAAGAGCAAGCACCCGCCATGAAAAACCTGCAAGAAAAATATTCACTAAAATTTGTTCAGCAATTACAAAATAATACCTTTATGCTCAATACCCTGTTCTTGCAATTCTTTCTTTTGACAATAAAGTTTTTAAACACCAACTAAAACTTTTTATCATGAAAAAATTTCTACCCACCGCCATCGCATTAATTATTTTTTTTAATGCAAACGCTCAATCAGGAAGTAATTGCAATAATGCAATTCCAATAATTCCAACTGCTACTTGTTCGCCAACTTCTTACACTACCACAGACAGTGTAGTATATCTTTCGTTTGTTGCAAATCAAAAGTATGCGCAAATTGTAGGTGTTTCATCCGTTCCATTAGGAACAGCAGCTCCGCATATTCACAGGTTAACTTTATTTTCTGGCTCATGTTCAACTCTGCAAATAATGGAAGATGAATTTTTACCCAATATTATTGGCGCAACTGAATTGCAGATTGACGCATCTAATCTCACAATTGGAAATACCTATTATGTCCGTTTCACTCGTGAACCTTCGCGTGCAAGTGCAGGATGTGCGCCCACTCCTTCACCAACAGGCGAATGCCATGCATCTATGACTTGGAATTTTAATTTCTGCATTAGTTCACCAAACATACTTATTCCAAAAGATTTTGCTTTAGAGCCTGCTGCAATAAGTCACGCTTATTATACAGGGAAAGGACAAATTATAGATATAAATTATAATCCTCGCCATGATATAAAATGCTATTCGCGTTATTCCTCTCCTGAAATATATGTAAGAGACACTTCTCTCTCTTTCATCTTCGCTCATATTGATACTGCATTTGGAAGTCGTGATTCATTTCAAAGAGTTGATATGAACTTAGTCGCTTCAAATCCCAATGTCCGCAATTTCAAAACAGAAAAAATTTTTGGTTATTTAAATTATTTTCTTCCACACGCTAAAGATGGCGCAACAAACATTAAAGGATATAGCAGAGATATAATTAATGATGTTTATCCGAATATTGATATGCAGTTATACAGCAACAATGCAGGAATGAAATTTTATTTCGTAGTAAGACCTGGTGGAAACGCAGATAATATTGTTATGGATTTTAAAGGCGCAACATCTGTTAATGTAACATCAAGCAAAGGTTTGCTGATAAAAACACCCCTAGGAAATATTAATTTTAATAAAGGAAATGCTTATCAAATAAATCCGGCAGGCAATATTGTTCCTATGCCTTGGCAAGCAGATTTTATTCAAGTTTCTCCAACATCTGTTAAACTTGATATTCGCAGTTATCCTACCAATCTTCCTCTATTTATTGAAATTGATAGAGGACATTCTACACCTCAATCAATACAAAATTTAGATTGGAGCACTTATTATAGCGGAACAGGAGGAGATGAATTTAGAGATGTAAAAACTGATACTTCAGGTAATGTTTATCTAACTGGTTATTCCGGCAGTGTTGATTTTCCTTTTTCAACTGGCGCTTATGATTCTACTCGTCAGGGTGGATGGGATGTTGTCATAGTAAAATTTGATAGCAGCGGAGTTCGCCAATTCGCAACTTATTTGGGCGGTTATCATAATGATATGGGAAGAAGTATCGGAACAGATAAACTTGGAAATGTATACATAGCAGGGTGGACAAAATCTGTAAATTATCCAACAGTTCAGCCTGCGGGTTCTTTTGTTCAACCTAAACTTAATGGAAATGGAGTTACTTTGCCAAATCCATTTTCAGATGTATGTATTTCAAAACTCAATTCTGCTGGCAATACTTTAATCTGGTCAACATTTTATGGAGACACAGCATTTGAAGAAGCCCGTGATTTAGTTATTGATGGAAATCAAAATCTTTATGTTGTAGGAGGTCATCAAACTTATCTTACTACTCCTGTAATTCCTACCTTTACGCAAACAGGCGCATTCAATTCTAATATCGGAACAGGATTCATTTTAAAGTTCGATAAATTCGGAGGGCGTTTATGGGCAACTCGTATTGGCGGTCCGCCATCAGCAGCAAATAATAATACTTCTGCAACAGGACTTAACAGTTGCGCTATTGATGCATCGAACAATTTTTTTGTTACCGGTGCTGCAACTGAAAGTGGCTATCCTGTTCTCAATCCCGCGGGAACTTCATCATATAATACAAATCTGGCAAATACTTTTGATGTAATTGCAACTAAATTTAATCCGAGCGGTGCTATTGTATGGTCAACATATTATGGAAACAAAGGTGATGAAGCAGGAAATGCTATTGATGTTGATAAAAATGGCAATGCTTATATTACCGGATGGACAACAAGTCCAGGTTCTAATCCGATTCAACTTGCATCCGCAGGAGGATGGCCAAAATTTTATCAGCCTTGGTATGGAGGAGGTCAAGATGCATTCATAGCAGAAATTGCTCCTGCCGGAAGCACGCTTTTATGGGGAACTTATCTTGGAGGAGCAGGATACGAAACTGCATTAAATCTTTCATTTGATAATCGTGGCGATTTATTTGTTGTTGGTTCTCTGGGCACATCAAGTTTTGCTTATACGGGAGGATTGCCTTTGCCAAATCCCAATGCTCCGAACGCTTATGTAAAAACTTCTCCGCTCGGTTATCAGGATGGTTTCATTTCAACCTTTGCTGACCATTGGTATATTTGGGGCACTTATTTTGGTGGAAATGGTGGAGAAGTAATTAATGCTGCTTCAACATATAAAGACAGCAAACTATACATCACCGGATTTTCCGCTTCAGGAAATAATTTTCCGCTCGATTCCGCAGGCGGTTTCCCAACATGGTATCAAAGCGCTCATTCATTTAACTCTAATGGCTACATAACAAGATTCGACCTCGCACCAATTCTTGTTCTTGCAATGAATGAATACGATGATTCTGAAATCGGAATAAATGTTTTTCCAAATCCAACTTCTCAAAATATTTTGGTAGAAATTGAATTAAAAGAAAAAGAAGATATTAATTTATCTCTTTATAATTTGCTCGGAGAAAATATTTATTCATCCTCCTTCAAAAACTCATCAGGAACATTTAAAAAACAAATATCATTTGCTTATTTTTCAAGTGGAGTTTACATTTTAAAAATACAACTCGGAAATAAAACAATCAGTAAAAAAATCATCAAACAATATTAAAGAGTGAAAAAATATTTTCTCACATATATTTTTCTTTTAAGCATTGTCGCATCAGCGCAAACATGGTCTGCATTAGGAAGCGGTATTGATACAGCATCTTCAGCAGCCGTTTATTGCATGACAATGTTCAATGGTGAATTATATGTAGGTGGTTTATTTTCTAAAGCAGGTGGAGTTCCGGCAAATAATATTGCAAAATGGAATGGCTCAACTTGGTCGGCAGTGGGAACAGGAACAAGCAGTTATGTTTATGCTCTCTGCGTTTATAAGAATGAATTATATGCAGGAGGTATATTTGTTTATGCAGATGGAAAACAAGTGAATGAAATTGCAAAATGGAACGGCACATCTTGGGACACTGTTGGCACAGGCACAGATTCTTCAGGTGTTTATGCTCTTTGTGTTTATAACGGTGAATTATATGCCGGAGGCGACTTCATCAAAGCAGGTGGAGTTTCTTCGCCAAGTATTGCTAAATGGAATGGAACGAATTGGTCAGGCGTAGGAGGCGGTCTTACAGGAGGAAATTATAATGGTTGGGTTATGGCTTTAACTAATTACAATGGGAAATTATATGCAACGGGAGATTTTTCAACTGCCAATTCAATACTTGGATATTATAATGTGGCGCAATGGAACGGAACAAACTGGGATACTTTGAGTACTGGATTAAGCGGTGGCAGTATGGTAGAATTTTATTCTATCTCCGGTTTTAATGGTGAAGTATATGTGGGCAGTGCTATTAATAACATGACATCATGTGTCCCATCAGGTCTTGGCAGAATTCCAAAATGGAATGGAACATGTTGGGATTCTGTTGGAGCAGGAATCATAGGCGGAGCTATTTTTGCTTTAACAGAATATAACGGCTCATTATATGCAGGAGGCGGATTTTCTTTAGCAGGAGGAAATCCTGTAAAAAGTATTGCAAAATGGAACGATACAAACTGGTCATCTGTTGGTTCTGGTTTAGACAGTGGAGGCGTTTGGTGTTTTGCAATAGATACCGCAACAGGTTCTCTATATGTAGGAGGAAGTTTTTTATTTGCCGGAGGAATCTCAGCTAACAAAATTGCTAAATGGACAATGCCAAATGGAATAAACGAAAACAATTTTTCCTCTCAAATAAACATTTTCCCCAACCCCACCACCGGACTTTTCACAATCACCTCCACAGAAAAAATTTCTTCAATTAAAATTACAAACATAATCGGAGAAGAAATAGTTACATCAGCCATTAACCATCAAACATCAACCATTGATTTATCAAATTATGCGAAAGGAATCTACTTCATAAAACTACTTTCAGAAAAAGGAATTGAAACAAAAAAAATAATTCTTCAATAAATCAAATCTTCAAACATAACATCAAACAGGCGTTCAATTCTTTTTTCGTTCTCCTCAATTTTCATTTCATTTATCAACGGAATCCTTGCGCTCAACGCAAAAATTGCCTCCATCGAACAAACCTCAGGCGAACAAGCACAAGCAACTTCAGGCGCAGCAAAAGATAAAGGCGCATTCCGAATCACACTCATTGAAATCACTTATGCATCCATCACCCCCGTAAAAGCATTCGCGCTCGCAAATAATAATCAAACACTCGCAGCGCAAATGAAATATTCCATCTCCGATTTAAAAAGAATTCAGGATGACCAACTCGGACAAATCGCGCAAAATATTTTGAACATCGTAACACCGCTGCTTCCCCAGCTTCCCGATTATGGAATCACACAAGCCACCCTCAATTCATGGCAAGGCGCAATAAATAATTACACGCCTTCCATTGCAAAACCCCGAAACGCAATCGCGCACCATTCCACACTCACCGATGACCTCGCGCAGCTTTTCACCGAAGCAAATACAATTCTGAAAAATACTTTAGACGCAACTTCCATCACCTTCAAAACCTCCGCGCCCGATTATCACCGCGATTATCACAAGTCCCGCGAAATCATCAATACCGGAAAAGGGCACACCCGCATAAAAGGAAAATGCACCCATGCAGTAACGGGTTCTGCAATCTATAATGTAAAAGTCCGCGTCAACGAACAAGCAATCGAAACCCATTCAGATGTCAACGGGCTTTACGAACATCATGTAAAACCCGCAACAGTAACCTGCACCGTTTCAGCCGATGGATTCCAAAACCAAACAACCGATCCTTTTGCAGTAGATAGAGGCGCAACCCTCACAAAAGATTTCGCACTCACGCCAACAAATCCACCTCCGCCTCCGCCACCTCCACCGCCAGCAGTATAAAATCCTTGTTGAAGCAGGATTAAGGGCGATGTTCTTTGCGCTTTTGCGTCCCTGCCTTGCCGGCAGGCAGGTTTGCGAAAATCAAATCAGTGTAAATCTGTGTAATCTGTGGCTATTAGTGAAAATTAGTGCAAGTAGTGTCTCGCAAACCCCGCTTGAAGTGAAACAAACGCCTCTTCAACCTTCGCAAAGCCCGCTTCAACCTTCGCAAAGCCCTCTTGAACCTTCGCAAACCCCATCTCGACTGCCACAAAGGCAGCTTTAATCAAAACAATGGCAGCTTTAACCTTCGCAAAGCCCATCTTATCCTTCGCAAAGCCCATCTTGACCTTCGCAAAGACCATCTTATCCTTCGCAAACGCCTCTTGAACTAAATTTTATCCCGCATATCTCAGTGCAAAACAGCAATGTCAAGCACATTCCGCAAACTATTTCAAAGAAGATTCATATTATTGTTTGCGAAAAGAGCTTGCCATTGCAACATCTTTTTACCAGCAGACATCTTTTCTGCAAATTAACCCGACAACTTTTTCCTACACAAAATATTTTTCATCTCGACAACCTTGTGAACAAACAACAACAAAAATATATCGGACAGTTACGCTTTCACTTCTTCACAGTTCTCGTCAGACAGCAACTCAAAGGACGCAGGATGTGGGCGCCAGTTCATAACAACGGGTGTGCGTCATGCGGGCAACTTCTATTCAGAATGTTTTTATTTCTTATTTTTGTTTTGTGTTGGCGGACAGTAAAGTAATTCTTTCTCCCGCACGCACGCACACCCGCGGAACGTTACCAGCAATTCAACTATCTTCGTGGACAGCATCGCAGTACCTTGACAATTCAGCCAACCAACATGGAATCTATACTTGTCAATTTCCGAACAAATCGTTTCGACCCGACCGTTCACAGCGAGATAAATATTGCCGACAGTTCAGGCAATTATATTTTATGCTTACGAAAAAATTCTAAACTACCGACAGTTTCAATTTCTCCAACATTTACAAAGTTCTCGGGACTGAATGTAGTTTACACTGGACTTACTCGCAATAGTTTAAGAACTCGCGATTACAGACAACATTTCACAGGAAATAACGCTGGACGCTCAACTTTAAGAAAAAGTTTAGGTGTTCTATTTGGTTACAAACAAATCGCAAGAGACAAAAAAGTAAATAGTCGTAAGACAAAATTTCAAGACCTTGATGAACAGAAATTAACTAAATGGATGGTTTCAAATCTAATTATGTTTTTCTTGCCGACAACTGACTTCAAAAACATTGAAATAAAACTTATAAATCGTTTTAATCCGCCTTTAAATTTAAAAGACAGTCATAATAACATTAACGCAGACTTTAGACAACTTCTTTCAAATCTAAGGACACGAAAAATAATCTATCGGTGACAGTTTCGCAACTCTTTATCGCTGTTCATCGGCAGACAGTCATTCGTTCGGCAGACAACAACTTTTTTTTCCGACCGCTTTGCATCGGCAGACAACTTTTCAAACTAACAACAACAAAATTTTCGCGGGACACGTGTTCAGTTTTTTTTTGTGCCTGTCCTCGTTGGACAATTTCGCCACGACAATCTTTTCGTCTCGACAGTTTATTTATTTATTGTTTCGCGTTCATCGTGGGACAGACACGACAAAGAAAACTGCTGGTAACAGCAAGTTTGCTCTATGCGGGCAAAATCGTAAATTTGGTGTGCGGTTTTTCTACGAGCATTTGTCTTGGCAGACAAATCCTTCTCCGAAAACCCGCACAGCGCAAACTTGCGGAACGTTAGCAGCAATTCAGCCACAGGACAATTTTTCGACAGACAATTTAATCTACATTTACAATCTCGACAGAAGAAAATAACAACAAATGAATTATAAAGCAAAAGCATTAAAGGCAGTACAAGCACTTCTGGCAAAACAGAAAATGCTTCGTAAAAAAAATAAACACAAGAAGCAAACAAAGAATGTTATACCCGCTTCGCCAAAACAGTTCACATGGACTGACATCAAACAAGACAAATAAAAAATCGGTAGACAAATATGTATTACGAACAAAGAAAAAGTAAAAGATGGCAATATTTCTTTTACGGAATATTAGTAGGCATAGCATTAACAGTTCTTGCATTTTACATTTTCAATCATTGACACATTAACTCGGTGGACAGCAACTCTTGTTCCGACAATCTTTTCATCGAACAACTTTGCAAGCACAGACAGCAAACTAAAAAATAAATTCAGCATGGGACAGCAACTTCTTTTCCAGACCGCTTTGCATCGGCTGACAACTTTTCAAACAAACAACAAAACTTTCGCGGGACAACTGTTCAGTTTTTTTGTGTGCCTGTCCTCGTTGGACAATTTCGCCACGACAATCTTTTCGTCTCGACAGTTTCTTCATTTATTGTTTCGCGTTCATCGTGGGACAGACACGACAGAAAAAACTGCTGCTAACACGCGCTTGCCTCAATGGCGGCTACATTTGTAATTTGAAGTTCGTGCAATTAATTTACTTTTGTATCAGCAGACAGTTACTCGCTTTTAATCCGCCACTGCGGCAAGCGCGAAACCGTTAGCAAAAAGCGCACAAATACAAAAACCATTATCTTTAGACACTTATGTAAATGACTTTACGCTTCCCAACATCAGACAATCACTCAAGTAGCCACGACAATCTCTCGCGGACAGTTTGGCAGTTTGCCGACCGCAAATTCAAAAAACAAATTCATCGGCTGACAGTTCCTCACTTGGCTGGACAGTTGCTCCTTCACTGACAGCGTTTTTAAAAACTACATATAATAAGGTAGCAAGACAGTTACTTTCTCGGTTGCTTGTTGCGCAAGCACAGACAACTTCGCAAAAAATCGGTAGACAAATCCTGCACAGCGTTCGGCTTGCACATTTGCGCCCTTGTTTCAAGGAAGAAAATATTATTGGGCGCAAAAGAGCAATCCGAACGCCAATCAAAAAAATTCTTTTTATCATTTTACTTTTAGGAAAAATTTCTTTTGCTCAAAATGTTGGCATTAATCCTAACGGCTCAACACCAGACAACTCATCAGGTTTAGATATTGATTTTTCAAATAAAGGATTACTTATTCCTCGTATTTGTTTAACAAACAATACTGATATTTCAACAATATCAAATCCAACAACATCTTTGCTTGTGTATTGTACAGGCAGTTGTGGACTTTCACCATCAGGATTTTATTACTACGATGGAAGTCAGTGGAAATTTTTAAGTGTTGGCGGAATTGGTCCGACTGGAGCAACGGGCGCGACAGGCGCACAAGGAGTAACAGGAAATGTCGGAGCAACAGGCGCGACAGGTGCGCAAGGTGTAACAGGAAATGTTGGAGCAACAGGCGCGACAGGTGCGCAAGGTGTAACAGGAAATGTTGGAGCAACGGGCGCGACTGGTGCGCAAGGTGCAACAGGAAATGTTGGAGCAACGGGTGCTACTGGCGCACAAGGAGTAACAGGAAATGTCGGAGCGACAGGCGCGACTGGCGCACAAGGTGTAACAGGAAATGTTGGAGCAACAGGCGCGACTGGAAGCACAGGTGCAACAGGTTCTACTGGCGCAACTGGCGCAACGGGTACGGCTGGAATAAATGAACAACAATACACAACTGTGGGCACTTATACTTTTACAATTCCAACTGGTGTAACAAAAATTGTTGTAGAAGTTTGGAGTGGTGGTGCAGGTGGAGCGCCTTCTTGTTCCGGATGTTCAAATTACGGACCGGGTGGCGGTGGCGGTGGTTATGCAAAAGATATTTTCTCAGTTGTTGCAGGAACAAATTATACTGTAACAGTCGGTGCAGGTGGTGCTGGAAAAGCTTGTTCTGCTTCTGGTACTTACGGAAATAATGGAGGCACAAGTAGTTTTGGCGCACTTATCAGTGTTACTGGCGGACAAGGAGGTTGCAATGGCTGTGGTATAGGAGGTTTTGGAGGGACAAGTACTACAACTTATATTCGTTTAGATGGAGCACAGGGCGGGGCGGGTGGTGCTTCAATAGCAAGAGGTGGGAACGCAGGAGGCGGTTGGGGAACAGGTGCTACTAATACAATTTCTACAAATGGTACAAGCCCTGGAGGAGGAGGATCAAGTGCTGATATAGGAACAAATTGCCCAACTACAAGTGGAAGTGGTGCAGATGGAAGAGTAGTTGTTTGGTGGTGAAATTTTTTTAGTATGAGCAAAAGAAAAAAAATGTCATATAAAGACAGAATTAAAGAAATAAAAAATAAGAAAAAATCATTAATTAAAAAAATTAGCAAAGAAGAAATAGAAGCATACAAATTTATTATTGATACGGTAAAGAATAAAAAAAATAAAAATAATTATGTATTTAGATTTGTATTTCTAAACTTTTTTAAAGTAAAAAACTTTCGAGACAATTTCGATGATGATTGGTTAAACAGATATTTTCAAATTTTAGAAAATGCGTCTGGGCAAAATAAAATTCCTAGTATAAAAGAAGTACTTGAACAATTAAAAAACAAAAATGACAAAAAGGTTTGGTTTTCATATGCAACAAAACTTATTCATACTCTTGACCCGAAAGAGTCACCTATTTATGATTCAAGCATAGGAAAAAATTTAGGAATATATCCTCACGGAGGTAAAGGAGATAAAATTAAAAAGTGCATTAAAGCATATACTATGCTTCAATGTAGATATAATGAAATGCAGTGTCAGAAAGGATGGAAAAAAAGTATTGAATGTTTTAAAAAACAATTTCCACGCAACAATGTTTCTAATATGAAAAAAATAGATTTTATTATTTGGAAAGCAAGAAAATGGAAGGGGAAAAAATTAATTGTTGAGTAGTATTTAATAGACAGACAACCAAACAGTTTTTCATCTACAACTTTGCAGTTTTCGGTAGACAGCAACTCTATTGCAGGATGGGTGCGCCATTTGCTAACAGCGGGCGTGCGCAATGCGGGTTTACTTTTTGAAAAAATGTTTTCAGTATTTAATTATATTTGTTCTCGCGGACAGCGAAGTGCTTTTTAATCCCGCACATCGCAAACCTGAAAAACGTTATGAACAAGCGCCAAAATACAAAAGACAATTTAGTATATTTAGACAATTATGTAAAATGACTTTACTCTTTTCATCTGACAATTACTTTAACAGCCGCGACAATCTCTCGCGCCTGCCCCGTATTCATCGGGGGACAGTTTCGCAATTTGCCGACCGCAGACAAAACCAAAAAAATACTTCATCGGCTGACAACCTATCACTTTGCTGGACAGTTGCTCCTGCTGTGACAGCATTTTTAAAAACCATATATAATAAGGTAGCGGGACAGTTACTCTCTCGGTTCATCGTTGCGCAAGCACTGACAGCAATGAAAAACACAGGTCATCGGGCAGACAACTTTGCAACGGCTTACGGTCGCGCATAACCAGACAGCATAAAAGCCACCGTAGACCGATATCACGCGTGTTTTAAAAAATAATTTTATTGGCATACACTGTTTGGCACATTTGCCTTTGCCCCAACCACAAAAGCCAACCGCAGGGGGCAAAGTCAAAAGAGCCAAACCATCCTGCATTCAAAAAACAAAAAACAAATAGTATCTTTGCCCGTAGGTATTTTTAACTGTTATGAAAAACACAACTCAACCCGAATGCCAATACTGCAAGGCGCGTTTCAAATCTGTTTTTTGTGATTTGAATAAAGACGAATTAAACGAACTCAATCTGAGTAAAGGATGTAATACTTTTAAAAGGGGACAAGTTATATTTCATGAAGAAGGATTCCCTCACGGTTTGTTTTGCGTGAACACTGGAAAAATAAAAATATCCAAATTAGGTAATGAAGGCAAAGAGCAAATAGTCCGTTTGGCGAAAGAAGGTGATATACTTGGTTACCGCGCCTTATTAAGCGGAGAAAAATATTCAGCGTCTGCAACTGCGATAGATGATTCTTCCATCTGCATTATTCCAAAGGATACCTTTTTCAACATGATTGAAAAAAATGCCAACTTGTCGAAAGAAGTACTGAAACTTCTTTCTCACGATTTAAAAGAAGCAGAACATAAGATTACCAACCTCGCTCAGAAGCCCGTTAGAGAAAGAGTAGCCGAAGCGTTACTTTTCCTCAAAGAAACTTATGGTTTTGAAAGCGATGGAGCAACCATTAATGTTGCTTTGTCGCGCGAAGAAATTGCCAACATTGTTGGAACAGCCACAGAAACAGCTATCCGTTTACTTTCTGAATTCAAGCAGGACAAAATGATAGAATTGACTGGAAGAAAAATAAAATTCCTCAACCTTCCCAAACTCATCCGCACTGCTAATATTTCCGATTAAGTTCTTCCCTTCCGCATCTGAAATATGACAAAAATCATATTCTGAACTTACCGTTGTCATAGTTTGCCTCTTTTACCTCATCTACTTTTGTTTCATAAAATCAAACAAAGATTTTATGATTACAGAAGAACAAAAAATCGAATATCAAAAAACAAGCAAAGCGGCATTAACTGTTTTTCTCAGCGTCTCTGCCTTTGTTTATTCATTAGCGGTCGCCTATTGTGTACTGACCAAAAACTTTTTCGCAATGTCACTTGTTTTGGCAGGTGTAGGAATTATTGCATTGATTGTATTCCTTCTTTTCAGAAAAGGATTTTAAAAATAAAACAAATGAAAGAAATAGCACAAGTCCCCGATTGCTCAAAATGCCGCAATGTGAAAAACGGGGACAGCATTTTAACAGATTGTCCTGTTAAAGAACTTGAAAACAAATTTCGAGATAAAAAATTTTTACAATTTGAAAAAGGAGAACACCTCTATAAAATGAATGAATCGGTTAAAGGAATTTACTGCATCTATTCTGGGAAAGTCAGAATCTATACACCCGGAAAAAACGAAAAAGAAATTACCATACACTGTCCAAGCGCAGGAGAAATCATCGGCTTTAATTCTATCAGAGAAGGAAAATATACCAACTCGGCAATAGCAACAGAAGAAACACACGCCTGTCTTTTTCCTTTATCAGAAGTTCAGCAACTGATAAAAACATTGTCAACTGTAACTCAAAAAATTATTGGAAACAAATGTTAAACCAAAACTACAAACTATGAAAACAATTCTTGTACCAACCGATTTCTCCGAATGCTCTGAAGCAGCATTCTCCTATGCAGCACTCATCGCAAAAAAAACCGGAGCGCAGATTTTACTCCTTCATGTGCTGGATGTCCCGCATGTAAGACCATCAGTGGCTGGAGCGATTGACGCGGCAACAACCGCTGATGTGCCTTACATGATGGGCATGATGAAAGTTACTAAAGCGAAAATGAAAAAAATAATGTCCGATCCTGTTTTTAAAAATTGTAATGTGAAAGACAATATCGAAATAGGATTCATCGCTCAAAAAGTAAATGAAGCGGTAAAAAAGCACAAAGCCGATATGATTGTGATGGGGACACATGGCACACAAGGTCTTGACGAATTCTTTTTAGGAAGCAATGCGGAACGAGTAGTGCGCAATGCCGAAGTACCCGTGCTTTCAGTAAAAGAAAAAATAAAAAATCTGAAGTTGGAGACCATTATGTACGCCTCAGATTTTTCAGAAGAAGCCCTTGCCGTTTTCCCTATCGTAAAACAATTAGCGGAAACTCTAAAAACAAAAATCAATCTTATGAAAGTGATTACGAGAACTGATTTTGAAACCACAAGAGAAACAAAAAAACACATTCACAGGTTTCAAAGATTGGCAAATGCTTTTGACTACCCGGTATTTATTTATTATGACGATGTGAAACAGGAAGGAATCAGGCGTTACGCAAATGTCATAGGTGCAGATATAATCGCAATCGGCACACACGGAAGGCACGGCTTATCTCATTTTTTCAAAGGAAGCATAGCAGAAGACACCGTGAACCATTCTTCCCTTCCCGTGCTTACAATAAACTTTCGAAAAAAAATTAATGGCGCGAAGAAAGCAGTTGAAAAAAATGGCAGGCAGAACAGGGAAAAAGAAAATTCTCTTTCGTATCAAATCCCGTCAATATAAAATGAAAACGAAAAAAAACTTATTCGGTAATTTCTTACTTGTAATAGCAGGAATAATAGTATTGATGAGTTTGTCAAAACCCATTCAACAGCAGGGTAAATGGCAAGCGCCTAAATCAGCGGACACATTAAAAAATCCTCTGAAGTACAACTGGCAGGCAACAGCAAACGGAAAAATACTTTATAAGAAAATGTGCGTTACCTGTCATGGTGATGAAGGAAAAGGAGACGGCATTGCAGGAATATCCCTTAACCCAAGGCCTGCCGACCATACTTCAGCAAAAATCCAGGCGCTGAGCGATGGCGCGCTTTACTGGATAATTACCTATGGAAATCCTCCTATGCCAACCTACAAAGTTATTTTGAAAGATGAACAGCGCTGGCAACTTGTTAATTATATCCGTGAACTTGGAAAAAACACTTCACCCAATAAAAAATAAAATCAATATGAAAACCTTACTCATCGGTGCAACAATTTTTTCTGTCATGCTGAGCGAAGTCGAAGCATCTCTTGCGCAAGACACCACGCAAACATCAAGCAATCAAAATGCGATTTCTGAAAAAAGCGGAAAGACAAAAGCAATAGTCACAGGCGGTGCGTTCATTGATTTCTCTGCAAATCAAAAGAGAGATGTAAAAACAAATTTTGACCGAACCGGGTTCAGTCCAATTTTCCTCTGGAAACTTTCCGACAGGTTATTTTTTGAAAGCGAAGTGGAAATTGAAATTGAAGGCGGAGAAGTAGGAGTTGATGTTGAGTATGCAAAATTCTCCTATGTGCTGAATAAATACATGGCTATCGGAGCAGGAAGAATGCTCACGCCTTTTGGAGCGTATGTCGAAAGATTGCATCCCGCCTTTGCTGAAAGATTTCCGAATGCTCCGCTGATGATGCACCACATGGATGGCATGCATGCAATTGGACCCAACGGTGCAGAGATGGGCGTTGATGTTCGCGGAGGATTTCAGTTGGGAAATTCAAAAATGAATTATGCACTCTATGTTTCCAATGGGCCAAAATTAAATAATGGTTCAGAAGATAAAATGATGGCGGGTTCTTTGGAGTATGAAAATTTTTACGATAACAATTCCAACAAAGCAGTTGGCGGACGAATCGGCTTTCTGCCTTTTTCAAATTCATCTCTCGAAATCGGGCTGTCAGGAAATTCCGGCATAGCAGGCAATGCAAAAGATTCTTTGTATAAAAATATCAGAGCCACTGCTTATGCAATTGATTTGTCCTATGTGAAAGCCATTAAGCCAATAAAGTCAATCATAAAAATTACAGGACAATTAAATTCAGTAACTGTTGACAAAGCAAATTACAAAGACCCGATGGATTCAACAGGAATGATGACTTATACATTTAATAATGTAAGTCAGGTTTATTATTTACAAGTTGCTTTTCGTCCTGCATTGCTGCAAAAAAGTTTTTTAAAAGATATTGAACTGCTCGGCAGGTATAATTCGCTCACATATCCGAAAGAAGCGTTGTGGGGCGGAGGAACAACCACAAGAATTGATATCGGGCTTTGTTATTGGTTGAGTTGGCGCGCAGGATTACGATTCGCCTATGAAACACAAAAAAATCCTGACGGAACAACTTCAGAAACATTTTTAGTTCGGTTCGCAACAGGATTCTAAATAAACATAATAACATTAAATCCTACTCTTATGAAAACAAAAACATTAATTATGATTTCCGTGATAATATTTTCTGGAATCATTATCGCATTATCTGGCGGATGTGCCTCAACAGAAACAATAACCGCAAAAAGTGGAGCGCAACTATGGGGAGAAAATTGCATGCGCTGTCACAACTCTCCATCTCCTGCTGATTACAGCGATGCGCAATGGGAAACAATCGGCATGCACATGAAACTTCGCGCAAATATTACTACTGATGAAGAAAAAAAGATTGTAGAGTTTCTGCAATCTGCTAATTAAAAGTAAACCTGAAAATAAAAAATAATATTTCCGCTTTTCATTTTCTACTTTAAAGTCCTAACACACCTCATTTACATTCTTTTACTTCGCATCGTGGAATTCAGTAAGAATGAACAAACATTAATGAGAGCGATGGGCGAAGTATTAAGAATTCTAAGACAAAAAATCGGCTACACAAGTTTAGAAACATTTGCCAATGATATTGGAATGGACTCTGCGCTTTACGGTCGTTATGAAAGAGGAGAAAATATAAAAATCATTTCGCTTGCCCGTTTGCTGAGCCACTTCAATCTTGAAATAGATGAATACTTCAAACAAGTTAAAAAAATAATCAGAAAGAAAAAAACATAATCAGTAATCAATAATCATTAATCATTTTTATATGAACAACACCCAGCACAACCAACTCGACATGTTTCGCGCAGTATCGCTCCATGCTTCCGCCTATCAGAATATCACAAACTCAATCAATGCTTTTGCAAACGGAATCAATGCGCTCAACGCAAAAATTGCTTCCATCGAGCAAACCTCAGGCGAACAAGCACAAGCCCTCACAGGCGCGGCAAAAGATAAATCTACTTTCAGAACAACGCTCGTTGAAATAACTTACGCATCAATCACACCTGTAAAAGCGTATGCGCTCGCAAATAATAATCAAACCCTCGCAGCGCAAATGAAATATTCCCTCTCCGATTTAAAAAGAATTCAGGACGACCAAATCGGGCAAATCGCACAAAATCTTTTTAACATTGTAAATCCGCTTCTCGCGCAACTTTCCGATTACGGAATCACACAAGCCACGCTCAATTCATGGCAAGGCGCAATAAATAATTATATGCCTTCCATTTCCAAGCCAAGAAACGCAATCGCGCATCGTTCAACTCTCACCGATGACCTCGTTCAACTTTTCAAAGAAGCAAATGACATTCTCAAAAATACATTAGACGCAACTTCCATCACCTTCAAAACCTCTGCCCCCGATTATCACCGCGATTATCACAAGTCCCGCGAAATCATCAACACCGGAAAAGGGCACACACGCATAAAAGGAAAATGCACCCATGCCGTAACAGGTTCTGCAATCTATAATGTAAAAGTCCGCGTCAACGAACAAGCCCTCGAAACGCATTCAGATGTGAACGGGCTTTACGAACATCATCTAAAACCCGCAACAGTAACCTGCACCGTTTCAGCCGATGGATTCCAAAACCAAACAACCGAGCCCTTTGCCGTAGATAGAGGAGCAACACTCACAAAGGACTTCGCACTCACGCCAACAAATCCACCTCCGCCTCCGCCACCTCCACCAGCAGTTTAATTTTCCGTCATTGCGAGCGAAGCGAAGCAATCTCAAAGTGTGTAATCTATGGCTTTTCTTTGTGCCTTTGCGTCTTTGCGAGAAACAAACGCCATTTGAATCGAAACAATCGTTGCTTTTTGTCACCCTGAGCCAAGTCGAAGGGTCGCAAACTATACTTCAATTGAAACAAATGCAATTTTAACCTTCGCAAACCCCATTTCAACTCTCGCAAATGCCATTTGAACCATCGCAAAGACGGCTTGAACGAAAACAAATACAATTTGGTTCGGTGCAAATCCGCAATGTCAAGCCCATTCCGCAAACTACTTCAAGGAACATTCATATTATTGTTTGCGAAAAGAGCTTGCCATTGCAACACCTTTCTACAAACTCAAATCTTTTCTGCAAATTAACACGACAATTTCTTCTTCCACAAAAATAAATCGGACAGCTACTCTTTCACTTCTCCGCAGTTCTAACCAGACAGCAACTCAAACAACGCATGATGTGGGCGCCAGTTCATAACAGCGGGCGTGCGCAATGCGGGTTTACTTTTTGAAAAAATGTTTTCAGCATTTAATTATATTTGTTCTCGCGGACAGCGAAGTGCTTTTTAATCCCGCACTTCGCACGCCCGCGGAACGTTAGTTGCAATGGCAAAAAACGACAACGGTTGCGGGACAGTTCAGCGCAAGCCGACAAAAATGTTTTCGGAACTTCGACAAGTAATCTCAACTTACGACTTGTGGGACGAATGGATTGACAGCAACGACTGTTTCCTCCGACAGCGAGAAAAAGACGCGCTTCTTCTTTTTCTACAACTGCGTAGCGTGACAGCGGTAGCCAGACAGTTGCGCGTTTCAATCGGACACATAAGTTCAGTTCTTAATCATACAAAGCACCGACTGCGTTGGAATTACAAACTTTACCGACAGTGGATTGGCGACAAAATGCTTGAACAAGCAGGCGCGTATGACCATCTCTCACCGACAGACAGATTTTTATGCCGACCGCTTCACTATCACAAAATGCACCGACTGCTTTACTATTCTCTTCGTGACTGTGGCGACACGCTCGCGGACATTTTAGAAAAACACAGCGCACGCGACTTACTTCATCGCAGAAACTTCGGGGACAAAAAACTCTTTTACTTCCGACAGTTTCTCAAAAAGAATAATTGCTTACATCTTTTAAAAAGTAATTTCGCACCGACAGACAATAAAGTAAAATGACGGCAGACACGACAACAACAAAAAGAGCCACAGCAACTAACACGGGGTTTGCGCTATGGCGGTTGACATTTAATTTGAAAGTTCGTGCAAGTAATTATCTTTGCAGCGTGGGACAGTTTTGTGGTTTCAAATCCGCCACATCGCAAACCCCGAAACCGTTAGCAGTCATTGTAAAACCCGCGACAGTTTCTCCGGACAATTTATAAAGTCATCGAGGGACTGTCCGTCACTTCTTTCACGACAATCTTTTCATTGCGACAATTTTTCCTTTAACTGTTTCTCGTGGGACAGTCCCGCTTGTAGAAAATATTTATCGGGGACAGACAATCGAGTTTTACAAAGGACATACTAACGGTTGGTGACAGTGGCTAAATAAATACAAATACATTTTTCGGCAGACAACTTTGCAAACTCTTCAACGCTGTTCATCGGCAGACAGCAACTCATTCGACAAACAAAAACTTTTTCTTCCGACAGTTCTTCTCATCGGACAATCTCGCACGGGCAGACAACAAAAAAAAACATCACGGCAGACAACTTTTTCTTCGCGGACAGTGACGCATTTAATCGGTGGACTGTAACGGACGACAAAAAAGAACAACGAACTGCTAACAGCGGGCGTGCGCAATGCGGGTTTACTTTTTGAAAAAATGTTTTCAGTATTTAATTATATTTGTGCTGGCGGACAGCGAAGTGCTTTTTAATCCCGCACTTCGCACGCCCGCGGAACGTTAGCAGTCACGCTAAAAAAAGGACAGTACAGCGGACAGCAACTGCTCGACAGACAATAAATATTTCTATTTTCCGTTATGCCGACAGGCAATCTAATAAATGAGACAATCTATTTTCTGCTTGCTCCTTCTTGCAAACTTCCTCACTGCATTTGGACAGCAAAGTGACACTCTTAAGCCCATCAAACAAATTCAATATGGGTTTATGCTTTGTGCAAACCAGACAACAGACAAAGCTGGACAGTTGGGTTTTTCACTTGGTGCATTAGCGGACGCACATGTTGCTGAAAAACTTTTTTTACAAGGACAGTTCCTCATGTCATTTATAAGTTTTTCTTCCACGACAAATAATACAACAAAGCGTATTGAGACAACTCTTCTTTCATTTCCAATGCACATTCTGTACAAACCATTCAAATTAAAAACTAACCCGACAGTTTCGTTTGGTTGTTCACCGACATTTGACCTTTCTTCAAATGCGAACAAATTATATTTCCCACCTCGACCGTTGTTTTTTCCACTTGACATCGGTCTCGGACTGGACAGACAATTAAAATATTTTACAATTACTCCTGAAATCCGTTATTCATATCATCAGACAGCATCGTTTTTATTTTTAATACTTAATTTCAAAGGGTGACAGTTTTTTTCTTCGTAGACATTGACGCGGACGACAAAGCGCGAACTGCTAACAGCAGGTTGGAGAAATGGCGGTTGACATTTGGGAAAAATGTTTTCTGCATTTAATTATCTTTGTGCTGTGGGACAGTGAAGTGCTCCGAACACCGCCACTTCTCCAACCTGCAAAACGTTAGCAGTCATTGTAAAACCCGCGACAGTTTCTCCGGACAATTTATAAAGTCATCGAGGGACTGTCCGTCACTTCTTTCACGACAATCTTTTCATTGCGACAATTTTTCCTTTAACTGTTTCTCGTGGGACAGTCCCGC